>DDWY01000104.1 GCA_002347705.1 Anaerolineaceae bacterium UBA2274
TCAAACTCCTGACAGGGGTCGGCTTCAAGACGCAACCCGCTTCAGGCGCTTAACCCAGGGTGTATTGTCGGTGGTGGTCAAAAGGAAGGTAAAAAACAACCAAATTGAGTGAATTATGAACAGCCCTGAGGCATGATGGCCCCTGTTTTCGATGAAATTCCAGATTATGAACAGGCATTTTCACCTAATCTACTCTTTTTTCACCACCCTCAATAATTTATCGCTGTTTAATTCCCCTCGCGATGACACCCACAACCAATGCCCATATGCCCAACCCCCCAATAAGCATTGACCCAACATCACGCCCTTAGACCGACTGCTCGCAAATTCCTGAAGCGAAATACTCTTATTTCCCTATAAACAGTTTGCCGGAGCTGCCGAAGTGGTGGGCGAGGGTGCCATCGGGGAATTGGATGGCGGTGTTCTTGCCATCCCGCCGCACTTCCAGCCCCCGAAAGCGCACAATCAAGGGCCAGGGGCAGGGGTTCTCCCCCGAAATGCTGACTTTCTGCTCATTGATGATCTGGATACCAGCCACTTCAAGCAGCAGCAGCGGCGGCAGCAGTCCGCGGATGCCGTTGCGCTTTCCCCAGCAAGCGCCGCTATCGCTGGTGAAGCCCTCCATCAGGGCGTGCTCGCGCTTGAGCATATCGCTGAAGCCCAGCATCAGCCGGCTGAGGAGGTCGAAGGCGAGTTTCTTTTCACCGATGCGGTTGAGATGCTCGATCAGGAGGCAATTCCAGCCAATGTTCACGCTGCCGCCATCGGTTTTGGCGGGGTTGAGGTCGGTGGGCAGACCAAAACGGTAGCGGAAATCCTGCGGGGCAGCCCAGGCGGGCAATTCTTCCTCACCGCCTTGCCCCTCCCAACCCAACTGCTGGCTGATATCGGTGATTTCCAGATCGCTGGTGTAGACCTGCAGCGAGCCTTTGGTTACGTCCAGGTTCTTTAGGCGGTCGAAACGCGAAAAAACGTTTTGGGTGGTGATGTGGAAACCGTAGGTGAGCCAGTTCATATTGCTGGAAGTGATGGTTTCGCGCAGCTCCTGCCCATAAATATCCGCGCCAACCACCTGGAAGTCACCGGGCATGCAATAGGCGTGACATTTGAGCAGGATATTCAGCCTGGCGGGGGTTTTGAGCCGCACACTCTGCCAATTCGGATCGGGCAGCTCCACCCCGATTACTTTTTGGGATAGGTGGACGCGGTGGGTGTCGCGATCAATGAAGGATGTGCCGGGCTGTTCGGAGCGAAAGCGGGTGATGGCTGCCCCGAGACGTTCCTGGTAAGGGCGGATTTGAGCCGAAAGCTGCTCATCGCCCAGGACGCGCGTCATCCGTTGGAGGGTTTCGAGCTCGCCCGAGAGTAGGATTGCCAGCCCCAGGCTTTCGGCGCTGGAGATGCGGGTGGGGAAGGATTCTTCCTGCCAAACGTTAAAGTTGGGCAGATCTGTCAGCCTGGCATAGTCAGGGCTTGGCCACTCCGGCAGTCCGTCCTGGTCGCGGTCGTGCTGCGGGGAGAACCAGCTCAGGGTTTGCTCTGCCAACACAGGCAGGCATTCCGCCAGGAATTGGGGCTGCTGATGGTAGGTGTGGACGTCCCAGACCAGTGCGGCAAGCTGCGGGAATGGCGGCGCGTTTTTGTATTGAGGGTTTTTGAGGATCGAACGGATCAGGTCAACCGCCAATTGAGTTTGGGCGGGCAGAAGCGTACGCAAGAACTGTCGGATCTCCAAGATTGAGGACTGGTCCGAGCTCAAACTCCAAAATCTGGGCTCATAAGCCTTGCCGACAGGGCTATGGGTGTTGCGGCTGTCAAAGAAAGTCAACCCTTGTTCAGGATCCTCCGGCTTTTTGACGAGCAGGTTGGCTTGATCCTGCATGGCTTTAAAGACCAGGTTCCAGTCATGCAGTGGGGTTTCAATTTCAAGTGCGCGGGCTTGATTGGCGACCTCAAGGCGGGCGACTTCTGCCTGCCAGTTGGCGGGGAAAGGTTTGAGGACGCGTTCCTGGCTCTGGGAAGGTGAAAAAGCCAGGCTGCAGCGCCAGAGCATAGAGAATTCTTCGCCAGGCTGAAGCAGTTGGCTGATCTCGAGCGCTTGGTTGGGGCTGATGACCGGCTTGGGCATGCCTTCCATGACCAGCGCGACGGTCATCTCGCCGCTTTGCCCGCGCAGGTAGGTTTTGTAGTCCAGTTTGGTGATGGACATACCCTGCCCACCGTCCAAGGGCACCAGCAAACCTGCCACGCGCGCGCTCAGTTCGGCATTTTCCGTGCCGCTGTTGCGCAGCGTGACGCGCCCGCTGATCGCATAGGGCTCGCGCGCCCAAAACTCGAAAGAGGCTTGCGTTTCCGGGTCGGGTGAGAGGTTCAGCTTGGCATAGTTTGAGGTGAGGTTGTCGATGCGGGGAGTGGAGAAATTTTCGTTCAAGTTTTGGTAGATGTGCTTGTTTCGGGTGACGAAAGGAAAGATGCGGAAGGACTGCGCCTGCAACCCCAGGCTGGTTTGAAGCGAAAGCGGCTGAGCCGGCTCGAGTTCCAGTTGCCAGACGATATCCGGGCTTTCCAGATCGGTCGCGAAGGCGTGATCCGCCGCCAGCGTAAGGCTGATGGGGTCGGTGGTGAAGTAGGGTCCGGAGGGCATGGATTAAGTATAAACTGTTTGGTCCTGGCGTTGCACAAACTTGGCGCATGGCGCAAACTTGGCATTTTCAGCTTATGTTAAAATGGCACTATGGATAACAGGATGGACTATGCTATGGACGAGAACGAAAAAGACCAAATCAAACCCGCGGAATACCAGGAGTTGGGTGCCTTCCAGGAGACGCCCGGATACACCCCTGCCCTGGATCCGGTCAGTAAATTTGAAACCTTCGAGGGCTATGGCAGTGAGGATTTGCGAGATCCCTTGGCAAAGATGGAAGAGGCAGCAGAGCCAAACCCAGAACCCGAGCAAGCACCCGAGCCTGAGCCAACAATTGATCCTGAGCCGGAAACGACAGCTGATTCCAGCTTTTTCACCGAGCTGACAGGGTTCAAAGAAGTTGATACCCTCCCCGAGCCCGATTGGGAATCGGAGGAGATAACCGACTTTAGTACCGGGCACTGGGCAGTCGACCAAAAAACCCAAAGTGAAGCGCTGCAGACGGTGATGGAACCAGATCAACCAGAGACCATCCTTAATTCTGATGATATCCCGACCATTCCGCCCATGCCAGAAGACGTGCCCCAGGTGAGCAAACCTGAAGCTGAACCGCTGCCGCAGGCAGTTGAGTTGGTTGATCCGCACGCTACGGTTCTGGCATCCACGGCTTTTGCTAACAACGTCGATCAGGCGACGGAAGGCACACAGCCTGTGCTGACTTCACATACCCAGCCCAAGAAAATCACTTCAGAAACCAAAATTCAACCTGCCGCTGGCGCTAACGGAAAAAAGGTAAAGAAAGCCAAGCCGCCCAAAAATGGAAAGAAAAGCGGCTGTTTTGGTAAGACTTTACTGATTGGAGCGATCGTCTTTTTGTTGGTGATGATGGGTGTGGCGGCTTTCGCGATTTACAAATACTTTGACATTGCCAAAACTCTGCCGGCGGTGGATGAGCTGCAAAATCGCGCCTCGCAGTTTGAGACCACGCGCATCCTCGACCGCAACGGCAATATCCTTTATGAAATCGTCGATCCAAACGCGGGCAAACGCACTTATGTGCCGCTTGAACGCATATCGCCTTACGTGATCGCCGCGACGATCGCCACCGAAGACAAGGAATACTACAACCACCCCGGCTTCGACCTCGTGGCTTTGGCGCGCGCGCTCTATACCAACTACACCTCCGGCGAGATCGTTTCAGGTGCCTCCACTATCACCCAACAGTTGGCGCGTATGCTGCTCCTGACGGACGAACGCTTCGTGCAATCCTACGAACGGAAAGCGCGCGAGATCATCCTCGCGGCAGAAATCACGCGCCGCTATACCAAGGAACAGGTGCTGGAACTTTACCTCAACGAAATTTTCTACGGCAATTTTTCGTATGGCATTGAAGCTGCCGCCGAAACTTACTTCAACACTACCGCCGCGGACCTGACGCTGTGGCAATCCTCCTTCCTGGCAGGTCTGCCGCAAGCGCCGGCTGAATACGACATCTACAACAACCGTGAAGCCACGCTAAATCGTAACAAAACGGTCCTGCTATTAATGTATCAGCTCAGCAATGAAAAAGGCTGCATCGAAATCGGCGAAAATCTGGAACCAGTCTTCCTGGACGCGATGCAAACGCTTGAGGCTGCCAATATTTTGGAAGCCTACGAGTTTACCAAGCGGGATTTTGTGATGGAATTCCCTCATTGGGTGGTGTTCATTCAGTCTCTGCTTGAGTCGCAATTCGATTCGCAGACGATTTACCGTTCAGGTTTTACGATCTACACGACTCTTGATCCGAACTTGCAGCGGCAGGCTGAAAAGGCAGTGCGAGACCAGCTAGCGTTGATGACCGGGAATAACGCCACCAACGGGGCGGTGATCGCGATGGACCCCAAAACCGGCGAAATCCTCTCGATGGTAGGCTCAGCTGACTTCAATAACCCGGAAATCAGCGGGCAGGTGAATATGGCACTGACCCAGACCCGCCAGCCAGGTTCTGCGATCAAACCGCTGACTTACCTGGCGGCATTTGAGAAGGATTGGACTCCAGGCACGCTGATTTGGGACGTGCCGGCGAGCTTTGCGCCTTCGGGCGACCCCAACGATACCAATCCGCGCTATGAGCCGGTCAATTACGACGGCCGCTTCCACGGTCCGGTGACTGTGCGAGATGCACTGGCGAACTCCTACAACATCCCGGCTGTCAAAGCACTGGAGTACGTCGGCATTTACGACGACCCAACAACGCCAAACCCGGATGGTTTCATCAACCTGGCACGCCGGCTGGGCATTAGCAGCCTGAACCGACCTGACTATGGGCTCTCACTGACGCTGGGCGGCGGTGAGGTGAGCCTGCTCGAACTGACGGGGGCTTACCAGGTGCTGGCAAATGAGGGGCGCAAAGTAGCGCCAGTGGCGATTACCAAGGTGATCGATCACAAGGGTAATGTTATTTACGAATATGTCCCGAGCAATGGTGAACAAATCGTACGGGCGGCACACGCCTATCTGCTTTCTTCGATCCTATCCGATAACAACGCCCGCGCGCCTATGTTTGGCACCAACTCTGTGCTGGCGCTGCCCTTCCAGGCGGCGGTGAAAACCGGCACCACCAATGACTACCGCGACAACTGGACCGTCGGCTACACCCCGGACCTGGTGGTGGGGGTGTGGGTGGGGAACGCGGACTACACGCCCATGGTCAACACCTCCGGCGTAAGCGGCGCCGCGCCGATCTGGGCAAATATCATGCAGTCCGGCATTCAGCAGTTGCGCGGTGGCAGCGCCTCCTCCTTCGGCAGACCTTCGGACGTGGTGGATATGACAATCTGTTCTGTCTCGGGTACTGTGCCAAGCGAATATTGCCCCAGCCAGCGTACGGAAGTTTTTGCCTCCGACCAGGGTCCCCTGCCCGCGGAAGAAGACCTCTGGGTAAAAAGTATGATCGACTCCTGGACCGGACTGCAGGCTTCGCCTGCCTGTTCTGAGTTCACTAAAGAAGCCCTGACGATCAACGTGGAAGACAAAGACGCCATCAAATGGCTCAAGACGGACGCTGGTAAAGCCTGGGCGGATAAATACGGCTTCCCTGATCCGCTGGTGATCAAGCCTGAGAGGGAATGCCGCCTGGATGACCCCCGCCCGATCATTGACCTGGTAAATTTGCAAAACCCAATCACTGAAAATCCGTTCCAGGTGGTGGGGGTGGTGGACGCGACGGCAAACTTCAAACAATACAAACTGCACTGGGGTGAGGGCGAGAATCCAACCCAGTGGAACGCACTGCAGGAAGATTGGATCATGACGCCGATGCGCAGCGCTGGGGTGCTGGCGGAATGGGATGTCAGCGAGCTGGATGGCAAGACGATTACCCTGCGCGTGACTCTGCACAGCACTCAAAATACGGAAGTGCAGAAGAAATACACCTTGTTCTTTACGCTGCCAACGCCCACGCCAAGCCCCACACCCACACCAACTGAGACTCCGACGGTGACTCCCACCCCCACTTTAACGCCCACGCCCACAGCCCCGCCGGACGAACCAACGCCAACAGAGGAGACGCCGTAATCAGGTTTGCGGGTCGGGCATTGTTTTTGAACCCGACGGTGTAAGTTGATGGGTGGTTTGGCGTAAACGGATTCTAAAAAATTAGGGATCTGAGAAAGCCAACCCACTTACCAGGAGCTTGTTCTTACCCTGACTGTTGTGTCGGAGTAAGCACACCTCGTAGGGAACTGGTCTGCCTGGTCCAGTGTGTCAAAGTCAGTCAGTAGCCCTTGCTAATTAGCAGCAAGGACAGGCAGATGATCATTCCGACCTACGAGTAATAAGGTCTTCTTGTGTCATCGCGAGGGAGCGCCAGCGAAGAATCTTTATGGCAGAGGGGTAAGATCCTTCGTTCCTCAGGATGAAAAGAATCGTTTGTCATTCCGAGCGCCGGCGAGGAGTCTTGCAGGTTAGCCCCTGGATTCTTCACTTCTTTCAGAGGGACAAGAATAGTTTGTCGGTCGGAATGAGACCGCTGGTGGATGTGGGCTTGCAGGGGATGTGTTGCGGGCTTACTCCGACAAACCGAACACATACCACGCCCGCTGTTGGCGGAGTGCGCGATCCTTACTGCTTCGAAGTGACAGCAAACAAAAGCGCATTCCGCCCTACAACTAAGAATCTTTATGGCAGAGGGGCAGGATCCTTCGTCCCTCAGGATGACAAGAATCGTCTGTCATTCTGAGCTTCTTTTGCGAAGAATCTAATCAGTAGAGATCAGATCCTTCTCTTCGTTCAGGATGACAAAAGTTGAGATCGCCACGTCGCATTCGCTCCTCGCTATGACAGTATTGGAATGCTGTGGATAATTTGTTTACACCTTTCCGCTGCGCATTTATTCCAGGCGCGTTACTCTTTTGTCATTCTAGGTTTCGTTTGTGAGGAATCTGAGCATAGTTGTCCAGATCCTTCACTGCGTTCAGGATGACCAACGCTGGTTGTGGGGGAGAGGGTTGGCGTAAATGGATGGCGACAATTTGGGGGACTAATTAAGGGTGACAATCAATTACCAATGCAAGATTGCTATCCGGTGGGTTGGCTAACACAAGGTTTGGATCGGAACAGGTTATTTGACGCCAACCCACCCTACCCAAGCGCTCGATGTCACCCAAGCGCTACCCAAGCGCTCGATACAACCCAAGCACTCCATACTCAACTTTGCGGGTAAATAGACGCCCTCCCTTTTAGTGTAATAGTTCAGACTCTGTTCAGGAAATCTACAGCTGCAACCTTGCTCGATCAGAACAATGCCAGTTGCGAAGAGCGGTACTCTGGCGGGTCACCAGTGATTTGGGAAGCAAACAAATCCCGGTTGAGCAGGGGATTATCACTCAAATTGCGCAATTGACGGAATTTAACGATATTCCAATTCTCCGTTTTGAGTGACTGCAGATGCGGGTCGCGCCGCAGTTTGAAGGCGGCCAGGTTCGCGCGGCTGCCTGGGAGCACTATCAGCTTCTTGCCTGGCAGATCCTGGTTGTGGATGAGCAGCTCCGAAAATTCGGTGGTGATGATCGGGAAGAAGGTGAATTCTGGTGCACCATTTTTTCCATACCAAACAATCGATTCGGGTTTTATCTCTCGCGCCAGGCCCATACGATCCGCAAGGAACTGTATCAATTCGAAAATGGCTTTCAGATCTTTCTGACGTTCTCGGGTTGTTTCAGAAGTACGCAATGACCATGCTTTGTAATCGGGCGTAGGATCAGCATAAGACTCGAGAATGTCCTGCACCAGTTCCATTTCGACATTTTGGAAACCGGGAAGTTTCAGGTTTACGGCTGCCAGGGCAGCCTTCATTGAAAGCAGGGGCTGGTTTTGGATCGTGTTCAGGAGGGCTCTTTCGGCGCGGTCTGCAGCGGTTTGGGCACTGCCGCTCGCGTCAACCAGCCAGTACAAGCCCGTATCAGCCGTCATGCCCGGGTTGAAACGGGAGAAAAGACCCGGGTCTGTCAGAGCCTGGTCGATTTCTTCCTGCAGGTCGTTGAGGGTCTCTCCTGGCTTGGGGCGCTCTTCCAAAAGCCCCTCAGAGAGCAGCGAGACAAAAACCGCACAGAACAGGCGCAGGTAAGTTGCTGGCTCGCCATAACGCTGCAGAAACTGCACAGCCGCTTTTTTGACTGTCTGAGCGAAAGACGTACTTTGGGCAATTTTCCGACCGGGGCGACTGAAGCGCCAGGCGGTTTGCAAAACGTTCATCTCGCCGTTGGCAGCGATTTGCTGCAGGTTGAGACCGGCGTTTTGGGCTGCGAGAATGCCTGCCATGGCAAACATGGGATCAAGCTCGGTAATCTGCAGCAGCACAGGCACGCCTGGCTGCAAGAGTTTGCCGAGCTGCACAAGCACTTTTTGCAGAGCGGTTGAATGCCAGGTCCAGTCGTAGCGCTGCTTGAGCAGGCTGTTGCGCAGTGTGGCGCTGCCTTCACGCCCCCAGAGCCAACTGCTCCAGAGCCCGCTCAGATTCCACCAGGCCTGGTTTCGGCGCGGCAGGGAGGTTATGACGGCGTCCACCTGACCAGGTGTGAGCGGTGGGTCCAGTTCGCGCAGGCGCCCTCGAAACAAGCTGATGCCGCCCAATTGAGGGGGCTGCGCCGGCCACTCGCGCAGAGGAATTGCCTGCTCGATCTTGCTCCACACCTTTTGCGAGGCCAGCAGGGCTTGCCAGGGGTTGAGCTCCTGGAAAAGAGGCGGACGCAAAAGTTGGCGGGGACGGCTGCGCCCGCTTGGATACGTCCAAAGTTGGTTAACCCGGTCAGCGGTGCTCAGGATAAGCGCTCGCAGAAGCGTGCGCTGGCGCGGCGTGATGAGCGGGCTGTCGATGCGGCTCAGCATCGCCTGCAGAGAAGCCAGGCTGCGATGGGGGTAGAAAGATATCACGTCTGCCATTAACTCGCGCAGTGGATCGCCAGGGTTGGCGGAGAGCTCGAGCAGGCGTGCTTTGAGCACGCTCAAGGCGGGCAGGGGTTCTTTGCTGGCGAGCATCTCCGGTGTCAGCTGGTATTCTGCTTGTTTGCCGCAGTGTGGGCAACTGCCAAAGGCACGGTCTGGCTCCAGCGCGCTTTCTGCCCAAACCAGGTAATCGACCTGTAGTTTTGGTTTTTGGTCGAGTTGCTGGCATTCCGGGTTGGGGCAGTCGAATTGGTAATAGGCATTGATCTGGTCCTCGAGCAGTAAATTTTCTGCTGACCTGATTTCTGCCAGAGCGTGAACAGCCTCACTGATCTCTTCAGCACTTGGAGCGGACGCCATCACTTCCAAAATGAAGGCTGCGATGGGATTGTTGGCACTGATCACCACCCGGTAGCCAGCCTGGGCAAGCTCCAAAATGACATAAGGATCCTGCCCGAAAGGGTCCAGCACGAGGCTGCCAGGTGGGGCAAAGCGCTGCAGCCAGCCAGCCATCGAGCCTGGATAATATGGAGGCAAGAAGCGATCCAGCGGCAGTCCGGTCTGAGCGCGGTCAGCTGCAGATGACCCGTTTACATACGGGGCAGCCAGGTCAATCAGGGTGGGGCTGCCGAACATTTTTTCTCCTCAGGCTGCTTGTGAGAGCAAAAGGGCAACGCCATAAGGCGGCATATCCAGGTTCGAATCTGTCATATGGCTGGTGATTGGGTCATTGCCTGTGAAGATGAGATCCCAATGGTTGAATTCCGCCACAGGCAGGGTGTAACTCTGTATGCTCTTCGAAAAATTTAGCACAACCAGCATCGTTTCTTCGGAGGTGAAGCGCTTGTAGACTAAAAGAGCGTCATCGCCGGTGTCGATCAGGCTCAGATCGCCTGCATACAGCGCGGGATGCTGCCTCCTCAGCGCAATCAGGCTCTTGTAAAAGTTCAGCAACGAGGCGGCTGTGGCTGCCTGGTTGGCGACGTTGCGGACCTTATAGTTAGGATGGACAGGCAGCCAGGGCTCAGCTGTGCTGAAGCCGGCAAAAGGATGGGCATCCCACTGCATTGGTGAACGGCAGCCGTCGCGACCTTTATAGAAAGGCCAGTAGCGTTTGCCGGCGGGATCCTGGATTTGCCGGCGGGAGAGTGAAACGTCGCGCATACCGATTTCCTCACCATAATAGAGGTAGGGGGTTCCGCGCACGGTCAGGTGCATAGTCGCCAGCAGCTTCAATTTGGCATCATCGTTGGGTCCGGCGTAGCGGCTGGAAGAACGCGGGGTATCGTGGTTATTGAGGAAGTAGTTTGGCCAGGCATTCTCTCCGTGCAGGCTGTCCCAATACTGAATTGCTTTGCCAAAGGCTTTGGCGCTGAAGGGGGAGTTCGCGTAGCCATAGTCAAAACCTGCGTGCAGAAGGTCGTCACCAATATAGGTGCGGGCATGGGCAGAATCTGCCAGGAAGGTTTCGCCAACCACGTAGCGATCCGGGTAAGCCTCCAGGATCTTGCGGATATCCTGCAAGGCTGGGATCATTTCGGGTTGCGAGACATCATAAATGTGCTCATAACTATCAAAGGGACGGCGGTGAATGCCAGGCAGCCTGGGGTTATCGCGCAGGTCGGCATCCTTGTACCAGGCATTAAAAACATCCAGTCTGAAGCCGTCCACGCCCTTATCCAGCCAATAGCGGAAGATGTCCAGCATGGCAGCGCGCACATCAGGGTTGCGCCAATTCAGGTCAGGCTGATGCTTGTTGAACATGTGGAAATAGTACTGACCCAGCTTTTCGTCAAACTCCCAGCCAGGACCACCAAACATGGATTTCCAGTTGTTCGGTGCGCCGCCACCAGGGGCAGGATCCCGCCAGAGGTACCAGTCGTGGTAAGGATTGCTGCGGGACATGCGCGACTCCTGGAACCAGCGATGCTGGTCGGAGGTATGGTTGAGCACCAGATCCATGATAATGTGGATGTCACGCTTGTGCGCCTCACTCAGGAGGCGGTCAAAGTCCTGCAGATTACCAAACTTTGGGTCGATGGTGTGATAATCCGAAACGTCATAGCCAAAGTCCACGTCGGGGGAGGGGGTAATGGGGGAGAGCCAGATGCCGTCGATGCCGAGCTCCTGCAGGTAATCGAGGTGTTGGATGATGCCGGTCAGGTCGCCGATGCCGTCCGCGTTGGTGTCCTGAAAGGAACGCGGGTAGATCTGGTAGATGATTCCGTCTTTCCACCATAATTTTTTCTGTGTCATTGCAGTTTCCTCCTTAGGTTTGTTTGGTAGTGTTCAGACTTGATTGACTTCTGCATGTAATTTGCGCAGCGCTTCCACGATCAGGTCGTGGTCTTCCTGGGCTGCCAGTCCGCTGACAGCGATGGCGCCGAACCAAATTTAACAAGAACTTTTCACTGACTATGAATTGTACATCGGGATTCGAAAGAACAACCTAACAATATTGAAATTCGAAGAAAAATCCATGTATTTGACGGCACTTTGAAAAACTTAGCGTCTTGCGTTACCCAAATTTCCTGCAAGTATTCTTGGGCGTGTGTGCAACCTTGTAGCTGAACAGGATCAAGGACGTTTGGTGGGCTGGATTTATCGTAAAATAGATAGGAGGGTAAACATTTACCCCCGACATTTGTCAGGAGATTGATATGTTATTCTTCAAGAAAAGATCAAAAATTGTTGCTATAGTTGACGGCACTATTCATGAAATCAGCGCTTATCCGGATGAGGCGATTGCCAATAAAAAGCTCGGAGATGGTTTTTTCATCGAACCGACTGGAGATTTGATCTGTTCACCAATTGATGGGGAAGTGACAATGATGTTTCCTACGGCCCATGCAGCGGCAGTGCAAAACCAGGATTATGATATTCTGGTTCACATTGGGGTCGGGACTGTGAAGCTCAAGGGCGAGGGCCTTACGGCTTTGATCAAACAAGGAAATACGGTGAAAGCTGGTGATCCCCTGGTCAAATTGGATCTGGAGGTCATCAAGGCGTCTCCAGTAGTCAAAGCGCTCAGCACCGCGGTTATCTTTACCTCTGGCGACAAAAATGTCAGTGTAAAAAGCCCTGGAGCAGCCGTTAAGGCTGGCCAGTCTGATATTGTAACGATTGAATAACCAGGAATTCTTAAGTAAGCTGTAAAACTTGCATTTATTCACAAATCTGTTAGAATATAAACGTTCGTAAATGAATACTTTTCTCGATGAAAAGTGGGCAGGTGTCCACTTTTTTATTTAGTGAAATTTTGGAGTAGAAAGAAACATGAAAAGCGAATTTGCCTTAGCTTTCAACGAAATCCTGGAAGACAAGGGCTTGCCCCGTGAGGTTATCATGGCAGCAATCAACTCTGCCATGGTGTCTGCCTACCGCAAATCGGTTGGCGCGTCTACAGCCCAGGAGATTCGGGTCGATTTCGATCTCGACAAAGGTACCATGCTGGTCTTTGCCGAGAAAGAGGTCACTGATGAAATTTATGACCACCGAACCGAAGTCTTGTTGGACGAAGCTCGCGAGGTTGATCCGGATTGCCAGCTTGGCGATCTGGTGATGGTGGAGTCTACTCCCGAAAACTTTGGTCGGATTGCTGCCCAAACCGCCCGCCAGGCAATCCAGCAGAAGATTCGCGATGCTGAACGCGCCGCGCAATATGAGTTCTTCAAGAAACAGGAAGGCGAGATTGTTAGCGGTATCGTGCAGGCGGTCAACTCGCGCCAGGCGACTATTGGGCTGGATCTGAAGGCGGAAGGCATAATGCAGCGCAAGGACATGATCCCTTCAGAACGCTTCCGCATCCACGACCGAATTCGCTCCTATGTGGTTGAGGTTAAGGACCTTCCCAAGGGGCTGCAGATTGTGCTTTCACGCGCCCATCGCAACTTCCTGCGCCGGCTGCTCGAGAACGAAGTTCCCGAAATTTACCACGGCATCGTTGAGATCCGTTCTATCGCCCGCGAGCCTGGTCAGCGCGCCAAGGTGGCTGTTTCTGCCACACAGCAGGGTATTGACCCGGTTGGCGCTTGTGTGGGCCAGAGGGGTGTCCGCATCCAGGCAATCGTACGCGAACTGCACGATGAAAAGATTGACGTCATCGAGTGGAATCCTGACGCCGCGATTTATATCAGCAAAGCCATCAGCCCAGCCCGGGTTACAGGTGTGTATCTGAACCACGGCCAGGGCGATGATAAAACCGCCAGGGTAGTGGTGCCCGAAGATCAACTCAGCCTGGCGATTGGACGGGAAGGGCAAAATGCCCGCCTGGCAGCCAAACTGACTGGTTGGCGGATTGACATCATGAGCGTCTCCGAAGCCGCCGGTAAGGCTTTGGAACTCCTGCGCAAGGATCCAAGCCTCGCAAAACTGGCAGCTGAAGAAGCAGACACAATGGCAAAAGTCGAAGCCTTATTGCAGCAAAAAGAAGATGGCAGAGTTCTAAACCTTGACGACAGCACCCTGATTGCGCGCTTTGTGGATCGCATTGAAAAGCGCGGTGAGGCTGATCGCAAGGTTGAAGAGGACGCGCGCCAGGCGGAAATCCGTAAACTACGAGAGACCATTGACCCCCGTGCCTTTGAACTCAACATCTTTGATGTGGCGGAGCTCAAGGAGCACTTGCAGGTGCTGGTGCAGTCAGCTGGGTTGGAGACTTTTGGCGATCTGATGCTCCAGGTGAAACTGGATCCGGACGCCATTCTTGCTATCAACGGCATCGGGCCTAAATCCCAGGAGGAAATCCTCGAGGTTGTTCAGAACTATCAATTCCCGGTCATCGAACCCGAGTTGGTTGAAGAAGAGACAGTCGAAGTAAGTGCCGAGGGTGAGGCTGAACCGGTTGTTGAAAAGCTTCCCGCGCTTGAAGAAGCTGAACTGATTGAAGAACCAGAAATGGTCGTTGAGACTCCCGTTGAATTGCTGGAAGAAGTCGAAGAGTCCACCGATACGGAACAGGCGGAAGAGGTTGAAGAATTCGCCGGGGAAGACAAATCCTTTGAGGAACTCTTCCAACTGGATGCGATGCGCCGCACGAGTGAGACCTCTGAAGAAGAGGACGAGCTCGGTCTATTTGGCGATAAGAAGAAGAAAAGCAAGAAGCGCAAAGGTTATACTGTGGAATATGATCCCGATCGCGATGCGACTTATGTGACACGCAAACATCGCAACGAGGACGATTGGGGAGAATGGTAAAAGCTGGTGTGATGAAGCAGAGTAAAGGTGGCAGCTAAAACCGCACGTAAAGTTAAGCACGTCCCTCAGAGGACATGCGTTGGATGCAGGCAAGTTTTGTCCAAAAGGCAACTGATCCGCATTGTTCGCAGCTCTGAGGGCGTGATGATTGACCCGAGCGGAAAGCTTCCTGGTCGAGGAGCGTATCTTCATGACCAGAAGAGCTGTTGGGTCAAAGCTTTGAAGGGTTCACTTGCACATGCCCTGCGGACAACCATCCAGGAGCAAGACCTGGCAACATTGAGAGTTTTCATGGAGACTCTGCCTGAGGGCGAGAGTTCAGATGAGGAACCAATGAGCGCCTGAAATATCTTGTTTTGCTCGTGTGTGGCGTCCGGAGGGGTTGTGAGCAAGTGACCGTTAAAGAGAGACGGAGTAGATATGAGCAAAACTGAAGAAAAAACAATTCAACTTCCCTATAGTTTATCGGTGAGAGAACTGGGTGTTTTACTGGATACCAGCGCTGTTGCTGTTATTAAAATCCTGATGTCCAATGGTGTTATGGCCAGCATCAACCAGCAGATCGACTTTGATACTGCAGCGGTTGTTGCAACTGAACTGGGCTTTGAACCCCAACTGGAGCAAGAAGAAGCTGTGGTTGAAGAAGAGGGCGAAATGCCCCTTTGGCGACGCGTGATCCTGGAAGAAGATCCTAAAAATCTTGAAGCACGTCCACCTGTGGTGACGATTTTGGGGCATGTCGATCACGGCAAGACCACCCTGCTGGATGCAATTCGGCACACTGATGTGGCTGGGGGCGAAGCGGGCGGAATCACCCAACATATCGGTGCTTACCAGATCCAGCACAAAGACCGCACCATCACCTTCCTCGACACCCCTGGCCATGCCGCGTTTTCGTCCATGCGCGCCCGTGGCGCCCAGGGCGCGGATATTGTGGTGCTGGTGGTGGCAGCAGATGACGGCGTGCAGCCGCAAACCCGCGAAGCCGCCAACCACGCCAAGGCTGCCCAGGTACCGATTGTGGTGGCACTGAACAAAATCGACAAGAGCGATGCCAACCCCGACCGTGTAAAAACCCAGTTAGCAGACATCGGTCTGCAGCCTGATGAATGGGAAGGTGACACATTCGTCATGCCCGTTTCAGCCAAGGCAAAAGAGGGTCTGGAGGACCTGCTCGAAACGATCCTCCTGGTTGCGGACAACCTGACTATTAAAGCCAATCCCAAAGGTGCCTGCATTGGTACGGTTGTGGAAGCGCAGCTGGATAAATCCACTGGCAATATGGCCACCCTGCTCGTGCAGAATGGCAATTTGAAGGTAGGTGATGTGGTTGTGGCAGGTGAAGGCACCGGCAAGATCAAGGCGATGTTCGATCAACGAAACAAACGCGTCAGCAAGGCTGGTCCCTCAACACCAGTTGTGGTAATGGGACTTAACGCTTTGCCTGAAGCTGGCGACCTCTTCCAGGTGGTGGAAAATGAACGTGAAGGGCGCAACATTGTTGCCCAACGCAAGGCTGAACGTGAAGCCAAAAGGAACACCAAGCGCGCAACGCTTGAGGAACTTTTCAGCCAATACAAGTCCGGCCAGGCAAAAGATTTGCGCCTGATTCTCAAGGCTGATGTGCAGGGTTCCCTTGAACCTATTATCAACGAGCTTGAGGACCTGGGTAAAAAACAAAAAGGTCTGACTGTCAAGATCCTGCATGCCGAAACTGGCAATGTGACTGAAAGTGACGTGATGCTGGCAGCGGCTTCCAACGCTATCGTGCTTGGTTTTGCGGTGGACATCGACCAGGGCGCGCGCCGTACGGCAGACGTTGAAGGCGTTTCCATCCGCATCTACAATATTATTTATCGCCTGATCGAAGACGTTGAAAAAGCCCTGAGCGGCATGCTTGAACCTGAAATGGTTGAACGATTGATAGGCAAGGCAGCTGTTCTGGCAACCTTCAAGGTCTCAAAAGGCGGTACCGCGGCAGGATGCCGTGTGCTGACTGGTGAGCTGCGTCGAAATGCTTCTGTGCGTGTGATGCGCGCGGGTGAGGCAGTTGTTAAGACGGAAATATCCAGCATTCGCCGTGAAAAAGAGGATGTACGCGAGGTTCGTGAGGGTATGGAATGCGGAATTACGCTCAGGAACTTTGAAGGCTTCGAAGTGGGCGACTTGTTTGAATGCTTCGTGATGGAAAAGTTTGGCGGCTGATAGGCTGCGCAGTTAAGGAGAAAAGGTATGCCAACCCCTTTGAGAATGAAACGCATTAACGACCGGATAAAGGAAGTCCTTTCGGTCCTTCTGATTTCCAAGATTGACGACCCGCGCCTGGCTGGCGTTTCAGTCACAGATGTGAAAGTCGATCGCGAACTGGATTTTGCCAACATCTATGTTTCTTCATTGGATGGCGCAAAATCATCCCGCGAGGTGATTGCGGCCCTCAACCACGCCCGCGGCTATTTGAAGTATGAAATTGCCCAGGAAGTTGAATTGCGTGTGATGCCACGCCTGCGTTTTTTCTGGGATCCAACCCCGGAAAGAGCGGATCGCATCGATAGTCTCCTGGCGAAATTGCACGAGGAAAGCGATAAAATGGACGATACTGATGAATTAATTCCAAATGGGGATGAAGACTTGTTTGACGAGATCACCGTGAAGGATTGGGAATCGGATGATGACCTCCCTGAGCTGGATGAAGCTGGAGACGAGGACTATTTCGACGATGATGATGAGTAGCAAGCTTGATGACGCCATCCGACAGCAGCTCGCTGCCGCGCAAAACTCCGTCATAGTAGGGCATATTCGCCCGGACGGTGACGCCATAGGTTCAATGCTCGGTTTGGCGCATGCTCTGCGTGCCAAAGGAAAACATGTTGACTGTGTTTTGCAGGATGGAGTGCTGGAGAAGTACGCTTTTCTTCCGGGAGCGGAAGAAGTCCTGACTTCTGTTCCCCCAAACTATGATTACCTGATTGTTGTTGACAGTTCGGATATCATGCGCACTGGTCAGGTGTTGGATGGGCTGGCCGCACCAGATCTGGTGATCGACCACCACAACACACACGATAACTTTGGAAAATTGGAATACGTCCTGCCGGAAGTTGAGGCGACAGCCTTGATTTTGGCAGACAGCATCCCAAAATGGGGCCTGACCATCACACAGGACGTGGCGACCTGCTTGCTGACAGGCTTGCTCTCCGATACGATTGGTTTTCGCACTGGAAACACCCAGCCTGCCGCTCTGCGAGCAGCCGCAGACCTGATGGAAAAAGGCGCAGATTTTAACGATGTCTACCTGAAAACACTGAGCGATAAAACCCTGGCAGAAGCACGTTATTGGGGGCAGGGTTTGTCGAACATTCAACAAAATGGCGCAATTTTGTGGTCGACCCTCACGCTTCATGATAGAATCATTTCAAGTTATCAGGGCAACGATGATGCTGATTTAGTCAACATCCTTTCTTCCATAAAAGGTCCGCTGATTACGATCCTTTTTGTTGAACAAGAAGGTGGAGGAGTAAAAATCAGTTGGCGAGCTGTGGAAGGTGTGGATGTGTCAAAACTTGCAAGAGAATTTGGAGGGGGAGGTCATATAGCTGCCGCGGGGGCTGATGTTGAAGGGAAATTACAGAACATTCAAGAAGATGTGATCATTAGCGCGGAGCGATACCTGAAAGAGCTCGGTTCGAACTGGGTTGAAAGAGATACAAATGACTGAAAATCAACATAACGATCGAAATAATATGGCAAACGCCGTTTCTGGGGTTTTAGTAATCGATAAACCAGTAGGAATGACTTCCCATGATGTGGTACAGCAAGTTCGCGCTGGAACCCGTATTCGCAGGGCTGGTCATACCGGCACTCTTGACCCCCGGGCTTCAGGTGTGCTGGTAGTTCTGATTGGACCCGCTGTGCGCTTGAGTGAGTATGTTTCCAATTCCGACAAGCGCTACCAGGCAGTACTTCGGTTTGGCATGACCACCAGCACTTACGACACGGAAGGTGAAATCACCAGCCGTGCACCGGTGGATATCAGCTATGAAGAACTGGAGGAAGCTCTCGGCACTTTCGTAGGTGAATTTGAGCAGACTCCACCCATCTATTCTGCCATCAAAGTTGGCGGGCGTAAAGCCTATGATATCGCTCGCAACGGCGAAACGGTCGAGCTCGAACCGCGCTTGATTACTGTACATTCAATCGAGCTGCTGGATTGGGACCCACCGGAAGCTGTGATCGATATTCACTGTTCATCCGGCACATACATCCGCTCGCTGGCATCTGACTTAGGTGAGAAGCTTGGGTGTGGTGCAACGCTGGTTGGTTTGCGAAGAACCCGCAATGGTCAATTTGCCCTGCGAGACGCGGTTTCTCTCAGCAAACTCCAGGATGCTTTTAATAACGGTGATTGGTATAAATATCTGATCCCAGCCGCTGAAGCTCTGAGCGACTGGTACACCGTTGTGCTCACTTTTGAGCAGGTGGACGCGGTACGGCACGGTCATCGTGTGCCCGCACCGGAAGAGGTAGAGGAAGGGCTGTGGGGCCGCGCAATCAGCGAAGAAGGCGAACTGGTTGCGCTGATTGAATATGACGTTGAAACAAACGAATGGCAGCCTCGAAAAGTATTTTTCAATTAGGAAATTAATGGAAAAAATAGTAGCCCCGATTGGTAAGACCAGGAAGGGCTATTTATTTGCCTCGCAACGGACATTATGACGGAATTTATTACTGGCTGGCCTGATCATCCTACACAGAATGCCTGGTTGACCATCGGCAATTTCGACGGCGTACATCTGGGGCATTTGGCTCTTATCCAGGGTCTGATGGATAGGGCAAAGAAAAATCAAGGTCAAGCCGTGATGCTCACCTTTTGGCCGCACCCGCGCGTGTTGCTCGGGCAAGTGAGCGAACCGTTCCTCCTCACCACACAGACAGAAAAACAGCATCAGCTACAGAAAACCGGATTGGATCTGGTTCTGACGCTGCCTTTTGACCAAAACCTGGCGAATATGAGCGCGGAAGATTTCCTGGAGCAAATGAATGCCAAATTGAAGCCTGCTGGTCTCTTGGTGGGAACCAATTTTCGCTTGGGCAAGGATCGCAAGGCGGATTTCAGTTTCATTCAGACCTTCTGCCGGGCAAGGGGCATCTCATGTGAAAGCTTTCCAGTTTTCAAACTCGGCGGTGAGGTTGTTTCTTCCAATCGCATCCGTGCCTGCCTGATGGAAGGGCAGGTTGCTGAGGCTGCCAGGTTTTTGGGGCGGCCGTTCAGCCTGCAAGGCGAAATACAGCCCGGCAAGCAGGTCGGCAGAAAATTGGGCTTTCCTACCGCCAACTTCTTCCCCGATAAGCTGCAGCTTCTTCCGCGTTTTGGCGTCTATGCCGCGCGTGTTTTGCTTGAAAACCAGGTTTTGATGGGAGTTACAAACATTGGCGTCAGACCGACTTTCGAGTCAGGCGCAATGCCCAATGTGGAAACCCTCATTTTGGA
>DDWY01000066.1:0-11505 GCA_002347705.1 Anaerolineaceae bacterium UBA2274
CACTGGGGATAACTTCCCGCACCCAGGCGTTTGGTCCGCCGGGGCGAAAGGCTTCGATTTCTTCGGAGGTCACGCCGATGGTATGCCCGCCGGCTTCCTGGGCTCCGCGCGAGGCGGCTTCCATGGTGCCGCAATAGCCGCCAGTCATGACGGTGTGACCCGCATCTGCCAGAAGTTTTCCGAGTTGGTATGAGAGAGAATAAAGACCGTCGCCCTCATGGGCATTGGCAGATCCAAAAACAGCTACTTTCATGCCTGATCACTTTCTTCAGTCCAACTGCGGTCCCAGTTTGCTTGAACTTTATCCAGGATCGCCTGTTCGAGGTCGATCCCCGACACGCTGGCAAGTTGAAGCAGGTAAAGCGCCACGTCTGCCAGCTCTCCGCGCAGGCCTTCAGGATCCGCCGTTTCCGCAGACCACTGGAAATGCTCCAGCACCTCAGAGGCCTCAAGGCTGAGCGAAATCGCCAGGTTGCGCGCGGTTTGCTGCTTGGGGGAAGCAGGCTCATACCAGCCGTGATGGCGCACAAGGTCGTTCATTTGCTGCGTGAGTTCTTTGAGGTCCATAACCAAAAGATTATACCCGAGAAAGCCACACAGGGGAGCGACAATCGCTTTTCCGCTCTTGCTAAAGGCTGTGCTCGCTCAATGAAAAAACAGAATCAGGGCAGATCTTCACCGCCGAAGATCAACTCTTTCCAGATCTCCAGGCGTGTAAGCACGATAGGTTCGCGGTCAGGAGGGGGTGTGGGGGAGGGGGTATAGTCGCTGGGGGGTAAGATGATGATGGGGTGGTCGCCTTCCGCGATCAGGCGATCCTTCTCGCGTGCCCATTCTTCCAGGGCGCGGTCAGAAGTGGCATAGGCGATATCATCTTCCACCACCAGGCGGGTCGCTTCCAGGCCGGCAAGTTTCGTTTCGAGAATTTTTTCCATCTGATTGAGTTGGATCATGTTGCTCATGCGGTTGTTGAAGTCCATCATGAGCACCACCAGAATCACAATCACCACCACGGTGATCAGCCGGTGGTCGGTCCAATTGATCTTTTTGAGTTTCTCAAACAGTTTCATAAACATTGCTGCCTTTGTTGCAAATATTGTACCACTGAGGGTGTCTTTCGCAATCAGTTATTTGGGGAAAGAAAAGACCTCCGTTGAAGGAGGTCTATGGTGCCGAAGGAGAGATTTGAACTCTCACGAGCGCTGTGCTCACTACGCCCTGAACGTAGCGCGTCTGCCAGTTCCGCCACTCCGGCGTGAATTGATATTTTATACGAAAGTGGCGAAATGTCAAATAAGTCGATTTTGGATCGGATCGTTCCGCCCATGCCGGGTACAAATTTTTAGGTTGTCGGGAGACCGTGAGAGAAAGAGTAAAAGTGCCGGGTTCAACTGCAGAACCCGGCCTGCGGAAAGGCAATACTCAGACCTGAAAAATTGTTACAAAAAGCAGAATACTGGGAAAGTTAGTTGTTCAAGAAAGCAAAAACACCTTCACTGGAAGGTGTTTTTGCTGATTTGGAGGAAAAAACTCCTGGTGCTAACGCAGTATGAGCGGGAGATAGAGTGGGTATCCGATTTTTTCGAAAGCACCCATGTTATAACCCGCGCCCATTGGGCGTGGATAGTTTTCAAGGTCCACAGGTTCACCTGTATGACAAGCATCAACAGCAGGGCTGCTAGCTAGAAGATGATAGTTTTGGGCGTTACCTGGGCTAACGAACTGGGGATCAATGGATGGTCCGGCATGGGCACCGTTGTCGATATTGCAGGCGAAACTCAATGGGGCGGTGGAGAATCCGGGATATATACTTTCCCAGGCAATGGAGTTTGAGGCAGATGTTGCCGTTCCTGAAAAGCCTGAACCACCACTATTATCAGTGATAGTCACGTGAGAAAGCGTAAAACTTCCATCTGACCTTCGAATTCCTGCTCCAAGTGCGTTGGCCACTGAATTGTGATGAATCAGGGTGTTGTTGACATAAGATGATGATGCACTACCAGTTTGGTAGATAGCTCCCCCAATATAAGCTTCGTTGTGATGCAAATAGGTTTGCTTCATTTCCATTGTGCTGTTGGTGAGGTAAATCGCTCCACCTGCGCCCGTTTCGTTTGCATCGCTGTCAGCGACATTGCTGGCAAAAGAGCTGCATTCCCTGGTTAATGGATCACAGGCACTTGCCTGGATGAACGAACCGTCAAGTGTCTCTTCATGTCTTTCGGCCAAAGTGTTTATTGCAGGGCTGTTGAGGTTAGCGTCGATTGTGAGTGATGAATTTTGGGCGTAAACTGCGCCGCCATGGTCTGCCGCCTGGTTGTTGATAAAGGCGGTGTTCTGAGCTGTCATGGTGCTGCTATCAAGATACAGCGCGCCGCCATATCCTGTTGTTGCCTGGTTTCCACCAAGTTCGGAACCAACCATGGCACCGTCAAACCTGACTGAGGGGCTGCCATCAGCATATATAGCACCGCCGTTATAGGCAGCGTTATTGTACAATTGGGGAGCAGTTGTCACATAATCATCCAGCCAAACTTTGGATCCACCGCTCAAATAAAAAGCCCCACCGCTGGCTGCAGAATTTGCGTAGATCTCAACCTGACCATAAATGTCAAATAAGCCGCTGGAATCCGCGAAGCCTGCCCCTCCAGAGACGGCTGCGCTGTTTTCAAAAATCTCAAGCGGATAAGAATTTGTTGCGTAAAGTTTAAAGGTATTAGTGTTGTGCATGTAAAACGCCCCGCCACTATTCAAGGATTGGTTATCGGTTATTTCGATTTTTCCACCAGACGCATTGATCTCCACACTTCCACTATTGTATACAGCAATCGCTCCGCCATAGTTTGCGGCTGTGTTATTTGCCAGCGTCAATGGTCCAGTCAGTTTTAAACTTCCTTCATTGACAAATGCCACCCCACCCTGGTTGCCGGCGGTATTGGTGTTTGCCGAACTGTTGTAAATCTCTACATTCCCGGAAGTTGAAGACATATATATAGCGCCCCCATAAGCGTCAACATGGTTGTTGACAATCGTTCCGCTAAAGTTTGCGGTAGAGCCGCTGTCAACAAATAATCCCCCGCCATTGACTGCTGTGTTCTTTCCCAAATCTGGGTTTGAATAGATGTAGCCAAGATTTATGTTGGTCCCGGTGAAGGTACTGCCGATATTCAGGTAAATACCACCTCCAAAATTGGTGGCTGTGTTGGTATGTAGTACCATCGACGTAGATGCGATGCTTGATGCAACGGCATAAATGCCAGCCCCATTTGAAGCGGAGTTTCGACTGATGTTGCTCGAGCCGCCTATTTTCACCACACCTTCGTTATCTACCTGAATGCCGCCACCGTTTCCTGTAGCTTGATTGTTAGTTACATGCGACCCGATAAAGTCAATTTCTCCACCTGGGACTGAAATTCCTCCACCATTGGGAGCCTGGTTGTAAGAGATACTTGATTGCCAATTGTGCCCGATCAACTTTCCCCAGACACGCGCCCCACCGCCTGCACTGGTGGCAGTATTATAGGTGATATCCGAATCATTTGTGAGTGTGACAATGCTATTTGAGCTGATATAGATACCACCGCCGTTTACGGCTTGATTGTGATCAACCTTGGCATTATTAAGTGATACGTTACTACCTACACTAACACTATCTATAGCACGAATGCCACCCCCATTGGTTGTAGACCCATTTGTGATTATCAGGTTGGTCAAGTTTACGTCTGCCCCCTTCACTTCAATCACAAAACTTAAGTTATTCGCATTGATGGTAGTTGGATCGCTGGATGCGCTGGCACAGCCGTTATAGCCACCTTGAATAGTCAGATCTTTGTTATCTACTTGTAAGGTGTGCTCGTAAAAGGTTCTGCCTCCTTCCAGGAGTATCAGATCTCCATTACCAGCAGCAGCAATAGCCCCTGCGATTGAGCTGTAAGAACAGAAGGTTCCTACTGTCAACGTGGCGTTGATTTTTGGGTCAGATTCCTCTTCTTGCGGCTCTTGATAAAACCCGTCGATTTTCACAGGTTCATCGCTTTCAACATCTTCCTGAGCATAAGCATATGAGAGAGGTTGAAAATTTTCCAGTATTGGCAAATTGATCAACATGATGGCAAGGAGAACTGAGAGTAGGAGCCGGGAGAGGGACTTCATGATTTTTTTCCTTTCAATTATTACGGATTGGTTTTAAAAGTTTTTTCATAGTTGAATTTTGCTTTGGCTGGTTGGCTTGTAAAAAGCTGTTCTGTGATTGTTAAGTTTTGTCAGGTAAATGATTATGTTACAAACTGAAAGCGGTCTGTACTTGCAAAGATTCATTTCTATATTAACTGAATGCTTGCAGTAACTGTGAATCAAGATTGATAATCAATTTTATCATGATAAGGTATGGTTTAAGATTATTTCATCTTGTATTATTTCATCTTGTATTTCGAAAAAATTTGGAATCAGAGGTGTTTAATTTCCCAGAAACCTTCGGATAGGTGTTGAGGTCCTTTGATCAAATTCCTCACAAGCTCAGGAGGGCTTGTGAGAACACACAAAAGAGCCGGATTCAAATTCAGAATCCGGCTGATTCTAAGAACTGAACTCATTTCTGGCACGATTGATGTAACAGTCAGCGTCATGAAAGCTATCTTCCGTAAACTCTCCCTTCTGAGTTGTATTCTCGTTGCTGTTTCAGTCCTGATTTCAGGCTGTAAAAGAGTCGTTAAAGACTACACTCCCTGGCGAGTGCCTGAATCCGATTCCCCGCTTGCTGACTCGCCCCAACTTTCGCTCAATATGGAGCAGACTGCGACTCAAAGCGCAAGCCAGGTGCCCCCGACCTCCGTCCCGCAGATCACGCTCACCCTTGCCCCCGTTGGGATGCAGCCCACGCCAAACGCGCCGATGGCTCTGCCGCCGCTGCGTACCTCCGAAAGCCAGTATACAGTTCAAAGTGGGGATTCCCTGGCGCTGATCGCCCTGCTCAACCAGGTCTCGGTCAAACAGATCATTGAACGCAATGAGATTGAAGATCCCAATTTGATCACCCCGGGTGAAGTCCTGATCATTCCGCCTGCCAGTGCCAACGAGCAGGCTACCAGTTTCAAGATTATCCCCGAATCGGAGCTGGTCTACAGCCCCTCAGCGAAAAATTTTGATACAGAGTCGGTCGTGTGGCAGTTCAACGGAAAATTGAGCCGTTATGAAGAAACCCTGGAAGACGAAAGCCATCTGACCGGCGCTGAAATTGTACAGCGGGTGGCAGATGAGAACGGCGTCAACCCGCGTCTTTTGCTGGCACTGCTTGAATATCAGAGCGGTTGGGTGCGCAGTGAGGGTAAAAACGGCATCCCTGCCGATTATCCTCTTGGACTGCTTAATCCTTATCGCCAGGGGCTCTACAGGCAATTGGGATGGGCTGCCAACGAATTGCTGCGTGGCAGCACGCTCTGGCAGCAGGGCAGCCTGGCAGTCTGGACGCTTTCTGATGGCGATGTGATGCGCATTGACCCCACAATCAACCCTGCCACCGCCGGCGTGCAGCACTTCTTTAGCCTGGTTGCGAAAAAAGCTGACTGGAAAACCGCAGTTTCGGAAAATGGTTTATATGCCACCTATGAACATATGTTTGGTTACCCGTTCGCTTTTACGATTGAACCCCTCGTGCCTGAAGGGCTGACCCAACCCGAATTTATTTTGCCTCTTGCGCCTGGCGATATCTGGCTGCTCACCTCCGGACCTCACTGGGGCTATGGCACCGGAAGCATTTGGGCCGCTCTGGACTTTGCCCCGCCCGGAAATGAAGACGACTACGGCTGCTATGAAAGTGACGCGCCTGTTTTGGCAGTGGCAGATGGATTGGTGGTGCGGTCTGGTGCCGCGGCTGTGGTGCTGGACCTCGACGGTGACGGCTCGGAACAAACAGGCTGGACGGTGCACTACTTCCATATTGGCGCGGAAGGGCGCATCCCCGTTGGCACACAAGTTGCATCAGGAGATGTAATTGGTTATGCCTCCTGCGAGGGTGGGGTGACCAGCGGCACGCACTTCCACATTGCCAGGCGCTATAACGGGGTCTGGATCGGAGCCGCCGGTAGCATTCCCTTTAACCTTGGAGGGTGGATTGCCGCAAGTTATGGAACAGTTTACGATGGGATTTTAACAAAAGATGGAGAGACAGTTGAAGCTTACAATGGCCGTGCCGATTTCAACCAAATCGGAAACTAAGAGCCAACGCGAAATTCGCCTTGAGCGGCTTCACCGCCGCCGTCGTCGGCGCTTGATCACCAGTACGGTGTTGATGTTGGCTGCGGTTGGAGCCTTTCTGTTCTTATCGACCAATTCTCCGGAAGTTATTCCTTCCACTGAGCTGCTCAAACTGGCAGATCCAGCCGGGCTGCCTCCCGCTCCGGAAGGTCCGGCGCTTTTCGCCGGCGTGAACCTGGTGGGCGCTCAGTCTCCCACCGCCACACTTCCTCCAACAGAAGTTGAAGTTTCTGAAGCGACGCCGTTCATTCTACCGGAAGAGATACATCTCGAACCGGAACCCATCCAACCACAGCCTGTCCTGCAGGCCATCCCCACCCAGGCACAGATGATCACCTACGCTGAGGACGCCCCGATCCTTTACTATGCCCAAAGTGGCGACAGTCTTGGCGTTCTGGCAGTGCGCTTTGGCGTCGAAGTGCAGAATATTAGCTCGCGCGATCCTCTCCCTTCGGATGGATTTATCCCGGAGGGTCAGTTGCTGCTCATTCCTAACCGACTTGATGAAACCACTTCGCCCCTTAAACTCATCCCGGACAGTGAGGTGGTCAACAGCCCTTCATCTGTTGGTTTTGATGTGGACGAGTTTGTCCGCCAGGCAGGCGGATATCTCGCCAGCTACCAGGAGGCAGTCTATAGCTTTGGGTTTATGCGCGGGGCGGACATCATCGAAAAAGTATCGCGCGAGTTCTCCATCCATCCGCGCTTACTCCTTGCCCTGCTGGAGTACCAAAGCGGCTGGGTGTATGGGGGACCTCAAACTGCTCAGCAAAGGATCTACCCTCTCGGCATTCTGGATCAGGACAGCATTGGTCTCTATAAGCAGCTCGAGGCTGCGGCAGGAATCGTTGAAACTGGCTATTATGGCTGGCGCGAAGGTACGATGGTTGTCTTGGAATTCCCGGACTATAGCAAAGTGCGCCTCTCAGCGGAGCTCAATTGCGGCTCTGTTGGTTTGATGCACTTCTTCTCCAATCAGGAAAACTTCCCTGGCTGGGCAGAAGCGCTTTATGGCGAGCATGGTTTCACCTGGACTTACCAGAACATGTTTGGCGACCCGTGGCTGCGCGCGGTGGAATTTGAGCCATTGTTCACCCCGGATGTCCGGCAGCCAGAACTACAGCTCCCATTTTCTCCTGGTGTTACCTGGGCGATGACCGTCGGTCCGCATGCCGCCTGGGGAGCGGCTGATGTGAGGGCGGCTTTGGATTTTGCCCCGCCTTCAGCCGAAACAGGCTGCCACACCAACTGGTCTTGGGTGACCGCTGCGGGACCCGGGCTGGTGGTACGCTCGGAAAACGGCACTGTGGTGGTCGACATGGACGGTGATGGTTTTGAACAGACCGGCTGGAATATCATCTACTTGCACATAGCCACCAATCAACGCGTGCCAGTTGGCACCTGGGTTGAAACCGGAGATCACATCGGACATCCCTCCTGCGAGGGAGGTATTTCCACCGGGACTCATCTGCACATTGTTCGCAAATATAACGGCGAATGGGTACCAGCGGATGGCCCACTGGGCTTTGTGATGAGCGGTTGGAGAGCCAAAGCGGGTTCTGCCTCCCTGAGCGGATGGCTGGTGAGAGGTGACCAGGTGGTTAAAGCCAGTGTCGTCGGAGCCAGTGGTTCACACATTTCCCTGGATTAATGACCCCATTTTGGGTTTGTGGTATATTAAAAAACCGATACATATCGGTTGTAGACTCATGAAGACTTTAAAACATTTTCAATTCAGATGGCTGAATCTTGTTGGCATTTTGTTGATTCTGGTTAGCTGCACTCCCCACCAAAGACCGACATATATCGTTTCTGAGGTAGTCCCCAGCGATACTCCCATCGAGCCGTCGGCAACTCCCTATGACACCCGTCCGGTCTATCCACCAGGCACGTTGGTGGATTATGTCGCCCAAAGCGGTGACAATCTTGACCTGCTTTCGCTGCGTTTTGGCACATCTCCTTCAGAAATTCTTTTCTCTAACCCGGAAATCCCGCAGGATATTACTACTTTGCCGCCCGGCTTTCCAATGAAAATGCCAATCTACTATACGCCTTTCTGGGGACCCAGTTACCAGATCATCCCCGACGCGGCTTTTGTCTACGGTCCGGACTTGCAGGATTTTGATCTGCGGGTCTTCCTGGACTCAACCGAAGGCTGGTTTAAGAATTTTGGCGCAACCATCCAGGAAAAGTATCGCGATTCAGCCGAGGTCATCAAGTACTACTCCGTAAATTACAGTTTAAATCCTAAACTGCTCCTGGCATTGGTGGAGTATCAGACCGGGGCTCTCAGTAACCCGCAGCGGGACCGGACCACAGAGGCAACTTTCCTGGGTTTTGAAAACTATAACAGCACGGTTGAACTGCAGATTTCCTATGCTTCTGACCTGCTGAATGATGGTTTTTATCGTTATTTTAACGGTGAGTTGACCTCCCTGGCGTTGGAAGACGGTACCATCGAAAATATTGACCCCTGGCAGAATTCTGCCACGGTGGCATTGCATTATTATTTCTCGCAGGTTTACAAGGGAGAGGCTTACAAAAAAGCCATCGGACCTGATGGCTTCGCGAAAACCTTCAGGGATTTGTTTGGAGACCCCTGGCAGCGCAACCTGACCGTTTTGCCCGGGTCGCTCAGCCAGCCGCAGTTTATCCTTCCCTTCCAAGCAGGGACTACCTGGTCTTATACTGGTGGTCCGCATACAGGTTGGGGCTCGCGTAAACCATGGGCAGCGGTAGATTTTGCTCCTCCACTGCCTACACAGGGTTGTGTCGAGACCGAGCAGTATGCTCTGGCTATCGCCGATGGCGTGGTGGCACGGATTGACGTGGGGACGGTCATGTTGGATCTGGACGGCGATGGCGATGAGCGCACTGGTTGGGTGATCCTTTACCTTCATGTTGCTGAAGAAGGGAGAGTAAAGGTCGGCGATCGCCTCAAGCAGGGCGACAAGGTGGGAAGACCTTCCTGTGAGGGTGGGAACGCGACAGGCACGCACATTCATCTGGCGCGCAAGTATAACGGTCAGTGGATTCCGGCAGCCTGGAATGTGCTGCCCTTCAACCTTGAAGGCTGGATCCCTGTGGAGGGTCTGGCTGCATACCAGGGTGAACTGGTCAGGGGAACGCAGGTGGTGCGTGCCAGCACGCTCTCAGATTCTGCCAGTATGATCCCAGCGGATTAAATCAACAGGATACAGCTAAAAAGATGGAGGTCTTTCAAAATACTGCCTCAGTAACGCATCCAGACCTGCATCACTGTGCATGGAAACGGCATTGAAAAAATCGGTTTCTGAGGCAATTTTGTAGGTGTTTTCAGTAATATATTGGTTGAGAGCCGCAAAAAAGGCTTCATCTCCCAGTAACTCCCGCAGACCCTGCAGGAATTTTGCCCCATTCAGGTAGACCGCATCACGATAGGCAGTGTATCCGCCCGGGATGCTCGTGGTCGAATCAACCCAGCCTTTTGGCTCAAGCCCTTCCACGCGGTTTGCCCACCACCAATCCAGGTGTTCGGGCAGGAAACGCTCATAATACAAGCTTTCGCTGTAGGTCGCGAAGGCTTCATCCAGCCAGGGCTCCCGGGCAGGGTCATTCCCCACCATGCTGTAAAGCCATTGATGCGAAATTTCATGCGGGACGAGAATGGTGAGATTGTTGAGCGGCGCGTCACGGTAAAAGTCGATTACGCCTTTGCTGATCAGCAGCAACCCGTCCGTTTCCATGTTATGCAGGAAATCGGCTGCTACCAGGCTGAGTGTTTGGCGGGGATACGGATAAAAAAGCTCCGAGAACATGTCGAGCGCGTTTTTAGCAATCTCAATCATTGCCTGCCCCGCTTCCCGATGCTGCGGGAAGACGTAGGCGCGAATCGTCACCCCCTGGTGTTGAACCTCTTGTGCCACAAATTGATCACTGATTGAGAGCGAAAACGTTCTCGCCAAAGGCAGTTGGTATTCGGTAAAATCAGGCTCTTTTTTCCCCTCACTGCTGGCAGCAATGGTCAGATTTTTGGCTGAGCCTGTCAGGCGCAGACGCAGGTTGAAATCAGCAGACTCAGCTATGATGTATTCACCCACGATTGTGTTGCTCGCGTCCACCACTCTTTCGTTGACCTGCCAACCATCAGCGGCATCAAACGGAGGAATAATCGGAAACCAGTCCACCAGATTTGTCTGCATGTCCGACCAGCCAAAAACTCCCTGTCGGTTTGGCAGGGTGAGGGTGAAGATAATTTGAATTTGGGTGGAAGCGCCGGCCTGCAAGGCGGGTTCGAGACTGAGAATAGTCTGGATGCCGTTCTCACGCGACCCTGCCACCAGATCCCCGCTGATATTCCCCTCGGAATAAGTTCCCGGGAAGTAGCGGGGAGGTACGAGCAGCAGTATCTCATTCATCGGCTGGTTGCTGCGGTTGAAATAGCTGATACGCTCCACAACGCTGGCGGTATGCTGCGCGTAGTCAAGAGTGACGTCCAAATCATAAACGGTGCGATTTTCAGGCGGGGCAGGAAGTTTGAGCTCAGAAATATGAGTCGGTTCAGGCTGCAGCGTTGGATTTGGAAGGTCTTGGGGTGGTGTTGTAATCTGCGCGATTGGCGTGGGGAGATCTGTTGGCTTTGTGGCAGGCTGAGAGCAAGCGGATAGCAGCAAACTCAAGGCAATGACGAGGGCGAATAAGCGTTGGCGCATATAGATGATTCCCACTGGCAGTATACCAGTTTTTAGATGGAGTAAGGTCACTTGCGTTGGCTTGTTTGTGTCTTGTCGATTCGTTGCCGCGAGCACTGAATTGTAAAGATTAAAGGAGAGATCGCCACGTCGGTTCCCTCCTCGCGATGACAATTGCCTGTAGAGAGATCGCCACATCGCTTCCCACCCCGCGATGACAATTGCCTGTGTAGAGATCGCCGTGTCGGCTACCTCCTTGCAATGACACTTGCTTGGGTAGGTATCACATAGCATTTACAGGACGCACACTTGGCTATAGCACCTGAGTTTCCCATTTTGACGAAAAATAGTGATTTCAACGAGGACAAAGCTGTGCTTAAGGACACTAAGATCAAATTCAAGACCATACTCTGTAGGCAAGCTATCGCTTTGACAGAAAAGGATAATGTGTTTTTACAAAGAAATATACCTTTTTCTACAACGAAAAAAGATCTTTAATCTGTCATTGCGAACCTCTTTTGTGAAGCAATCTAAACTATTCATAGACTTGAACGCCGGAGGAAGCAAAATCACGTTTGCTAATCGC
>DDWY01000066.1:11537-13810 GCA_002347705.1 Anaerolineaceae bacterium UBA2274
CACTAAAAAGGGAAACTCAGGAGAGATTGCCACGTCGGCTACCCCCTACAATAATGACAATTGCCTGTGTAGAGATCGCCACGTCGGTTCCCTCCTCGCGATGACAATTGCCTGTAGAGAGATCGCCACGTCGGTTCCCTCCTCGCGATGACACCTGCTTTGGTAGGGTGGGTAGGCGTCACAAAACATTTACAGGACGCACATCTGGCTATAGCATACCCACCGCAAGTGTCGTAGGTTGAAGGGGCAAGGCTGCGTTCCCTGCAAAGAGCGGTTCACAACTGCACACATGCTGCGTGATAACGGCTACACGCGTAAGTAAACCCAAAGGCTGGTCAAGCTGACCAGCCTTTGGGGATTCACATGGATCTAGAGTCCAAAACTGTGGGGATTGACCGGGCTGCCATTGTAGCGCAGCTCAAAGTGGAGATGGGAGCCGGTGGAATTGCCAGTGGATCCCATGTAGCCGATAGTGGCTCCGCCGTATACTATCTGACCACAAGAGACTGCAAAACCTCCGTCCATTATGTGAGCATAGAGTGACAGATAGCCATTGCCGTGATCGATAACAATCGTGTTTCCATAACCGCGGTCAGACCAGCCAGAGTAAATCACCACACCATGGTCCACCGCATAAAGGGGATCGCCAGTCTCTCCGTCATAATCGAGACCGTTATGCACTGGCGGGTTGTATTCATAACCACTTATAAGGCGCGTGTTCGTGGGCAATTGGAAGATTCCACTGCCAGTTATCCAGGCGGTTGTGTTGCAGGCGTAGGCGCCTAAATAGGAGACATTCGGGTGCTCTCCAGAGGCAGGGTCTGTAACTACGCTCACCCATGATGGAATGGAGCCTCTCCCGCCAGGGATGTAAAGGAAAGTACCAGTCATGATATGGGGTAAGCTCAAATCCCCGATTTCCTGTTCATCGAGCTGATTGATAGGCTCGTTCAGGATGTCTTGCGGGGTAACCCCGTAGCCAGAGGAGACGCCATTCATGCCTTCGCCATATAACCAGGCATGATAAACGCCATCTTCAGGCAGGATGATCAGCTTTTGACCCGGATAGATACCATCCGGCGTGTCGCCTATGAGGTAGCGGTTGGTCCAAAGAATTGTTTCGGGCAAAATATCGAATTGCTCAGCAATGCTGAAGATCGAGTCTAAGGGCTGGACCTCGTAGGCAATAATCTCTTCGCGGGGAGCAGGATGGGTCTCAGCGTTGCCCAGCGGCAAGGAATTGAGTTTTTCAACTGCGGCGTAATAGAGCAGAGCGTCATTCGCAAAGTAATTGGGTAAGGTTCCGCCAGGCACCACCAGGCGCGTGCCGGCGGCAATGTTGGGCGAAGCGTAGCTGCCTATCGTCCCAGCAGAGAGATTGTTGGCCGGGTAGTTGATAATATCTTCCGGGGTTACTCCGTAATAGCTAGAAACGGCGCCAAGACCTTCGCCAGCCGACCAGGTGTGATAGACACCGTCCACTGGGAGGATAAAGATTGTTGTGCCAGGTGTGTAATTGCGGATATCATCGCCGAGTTCGTATCGGTTAGCCCACAGAATCGTTTCGGGCCACAAGTCGTACTTCGCCGCAAGTGAGGCGACGGTTTCACCCTCCTGGATGATGTGTGTGATTACTTCAGTACGGGGGACAGCCGTTGGCTCCGGGGTGGGTTGCGCTACTGTGGGAATAGTAGCCAGTGTTTGGGTGGGCACTTCAATGATTGTGGGTGGATCCTCTGTTTCCAATGCCACTATCGGTGCAACAGTGGTGCTGGTGGTTTCAACCTGGGTGGGTGGCTTATTGCCCGCCATCCAGATGATCAGGATGATTAAGGCCAGTAAGATCAGCACGCCAGCGGCGATCATGCCTGGCTGTTTGCAGAACGGTTTTGAGCTGAGAGAGTCAGCACCTTTTTCGGGCTGAGGTTCAGGGGTAAGGTTTGTTTTATCGGTCATATAAACTCCAGTTTTGGATGATAACCGCCAAATTCAGGGGTGTCAAGTTGATGTTGTGGCAGTGAAAAGTCCTAACGAAAGCAATAACGGTTTAGTTTTTAAAACCTGAGTTTCTCGTTTTTCGATATTTTTTGAATATTCTCTCTTTGGGGAGCTGTTTTCAGGGCACTAAAATGAGAAACTCCGGAGGCTTTCAGTTTAAATTGCTTCGTATCTCACTATGACGGGAAAGGTCGTATGGAGACCTTCGGTCAATTCCCGTGCATGGTTGCCCTGGATTAATAACCAGGGCAGGCGAGACCGGCACGATCAGGAAC
>DDWY01000001.1 GCA_002347705.1 Anaerolineaceae bacterium UBA2274
TGATGCTGGGGCAGGTGATCAGCGCTGGAGTCGGCTTGGCGGTTTATGCCCTGGCGAAGCAGCTTGGCAAAGACTGGCGCATTGGCTTGTTGGCGGCGCTGTTTGTCACCTTTGTTACCAAGATGCCGGGCTATTACCTGACATGGGGGCGCTATACCCTGCTGATCGGCGTATTGCTCCTGCCTGTAGCCATGGCGGAAGCGATCCGCGCGTGGGAGAGCCACGAGAAGTGGTGGAAACTGGCAGGTCTGAGCCTGCTCACCGCCGGCACACTGCTCAGCCATTACTTTACGGCTTTCTTGTTCGTCCTTTTTCTTGCGGTGTTGGGAGCTCACTGGCTCGTGGAGACCATTCGGGCAAAGTCGGCCAATTGGAAGCCCATCACAAGCGTTGCGATTGCAACTTTCGCGGGGCTGGTCCTGGCTTCCCGCTGGTATTGGCGTATATTTCGTTACTCTGTCAGTGTAATGAACGTCGGTATTAATTTACCCGAACAAGGTTTGATGCTGGACACAGATCAAATAGGCTATTTGCGTTATATACTGGGTCCAGAAGCAGCTTACGGGCTGATTATTCTTGCAATAGCAGGACTCGTTTGGTCTTTATTTAGGGCAGATTGGCGGCGCTTCGCCATTTGGAGCCTAATAGCAGCAACGTTGACAGCACCACTCGGATTGCAGATCATGGGTTTCCGCAACGATCACTTTGGTCTGATCTTATTTGCCCCAATCTGCATCTTAAGTGCGGCGTGTCTGGTCTGGTTGATGCAGTGGCTTGCTTCAAAGTGCTCGCATTCGCGATTGATTTGGCTTGCTCTCATTCTGATAGCACTGATTGCCGCGGGATTAGGGGCGCAAGCAAACCAGGACGCAATCAACGACTCCACGATTCTGGTGACTGTGGACGATATTGATGCTTTGAAATGGATAGAAACCCACACCCCCGAGGATGCGCGCTTTTTTGTCAACACAACCGGCTGGGGGTTTGGCTTGTACCGTGGAGTGGATGGAGGGGGCTGGATCTTGCCTTACACCGGGCGCTGGAGCCTCGCACCGACGATTTTTTATCCTTACGGCGCAGACCAGAATACGAGTAACACGTGGACTGATTGGGCAAAACGTGCAAGTATTGTAAGCACTTGTGGTACGGATTTCTGGGAATTGGTGGCGGAAGCAAATCTGCAGTATGTATACTCACGTGAAGGAACCAGCGGATTGCAGGCAGACGCTCTGAGAAATTGTCCAAACCTTTCTCAGCTCTACATTGGCGATTGCGTATCAATCTGGCATATTGATGGAATACCTGAATAAAAACAGACAATCTGTTGAATGACGCTTAAAGTCGATTAACTCATTTTAATTTTTGGTGCACTCAAGGTTCCAGAGCAAAATTCATTATTTCGCTATCTAATTCAATTGTCAAAATGTCCGCTGTAAGTTCAATTATCTGAGCGTCCCAATATTCCTGAGGCAAGATAATAGTCGTCAACTGGAGATTGCCGGTTTTGGGGCTGTAATATCGTACGCTCAATTCGGAGTCGTTCTTGTTTACTTCGATATTGCCATTTTCTTGTCCTGCAAGCACAAAATCCACATTGACATTTGGGCTATGTAAACGATTCCTTTCCGTTAATTCATAATCAGAACTAAAGTGCCACTGGATTTGGGCAGTCTCTTTTAGCTCTGAAGTGGCGGTATCGCGAACTATGACGGGACCGTCATGGAAGAATTGGATTGATCTGGTGAATTTCCAGCCATTCCAGTCATCCAAAACCGTTTTACTAAAGTCGTAGTCCTGGAGTGTCTTAAACTCCTCAACCGATGCATAAAAAGGTGGATCCTGGGAGTAATTGCCAAACAACCCAACCAGAGTGTTCAAAACCGAATCCAGTCCGCGTCTGGGGATCAGGAGCGTGTTCAGGTGCTCAATGGGAATCCGTTTATCACGTACCAATGCCCGACCGATGGGAAGCCATGAAATCAGGTCCTGAGTGTATTGCTCCTCAATCAGGGGCTGCCCGGCATAAACAAGCGAGATCGCATTGGATGCCTTGTAACGATGCCATCCTGTAAATCGCAGGTTAAGCAACAGGTACAAGTCATCTTCCGACCAGCCATTTCTGAAGACAACCTTATCCGGTGAGAGCGGTCCAACTTGTTCGGGCAATCCCGAATCAGCATAGATCAGACAACTGCCAATTGTTGGAATCTCGGTTGTCAGATCGTCTGATATCTTTTTCTCTGAACCAACCTGAACAGGGAATCGATAATCCTTTCCGAGCGTGGTCATTCCCCTGTCAGCCAGCCAGAGCAGTCTGCCATCTTGTTCTATATTTGCGCCTAAAAGGCTTATCGGGATGAGACTGGTTGTAGACGGAAAGTTATAGGTTTGTAACCCGCCATCAGGTAGGGCTTGGGCAAGCAGCCAGTCAAATGACAGGCTTTGGTTACCCGTGTCTATTTCTCCCGACTGCATGGCCTGGAACAGAGAATTGGTTATCCAGACAGGTTGGTAACTAAGCGCATCATCGCTAACTCGAAAGCCTTTTAGCCATCCACGCTGGCTTGATGATAAAAAAGCTGAGTTCTTTTCAATCAGAGATTGATCTAATGAGGGCACTTGATTCAAAATTGCGTATAATCCAGCTCCGATATCCTGATTTAGATAAGCACCGACCGGTGGGTGAGAGAAAGCTAAACCATACATCCAATCCACCCATCCAGCTTTCAATGCGCGCTCGTTGATTGCGGTGATCCAGCTTGTAATGGTGCTTTTGTCGTTTTCGGAGAAAAGAGTCGGTTTTTGCTCCAAGACTTCCAGGTAATAATAGATTGTTTGCGAAGCAAGCCACTGTCCCCACTTCACACTTCCTGCCGACTCAGCATAAAGGTTAGCTTGAGCATCGGCTAGCAAAAGCTTGCGGAATTGTCCATAATAAGGCTCGTCCTGATAGTAAGTGGCAAGAAAGCCATAATCAATTGTAGTAAGGTCCTCTTTTCCGGCAATCACCTCAGCGTAGCGTTGTTGGATTTCAACACCGCTTTCTGCCGCTTCTTCTGTCTCAGAAGAGGTGGAACCACAATAGATAGGCTCCTCACTGGAGATGCCTGGAAATGGGTCCTCAACTGACTGAAGATAAAAACTGTTCTGATAGCTTCTGGCGCTGACGCCAATTGTTATGGCGAGCAGGAGTGCAAGGATAATCAAACTAGCCTTCGCAGAGAGTGCTGGCGTAGAGTTGAGAGCCACGAATTTCCCGGGGTTTCGCTTAATGACTTGATGATAAGCAATACACAGCAACAGCCATATGGCGCAGATGATACCCATCATCAAGAATGTGTAGAATTCCTCTTCAGAAAAACGATGCACAATCTGGTTCACCAACGTCGGGAATAACCCTGAAAATCCAAAGACCATCAGATAAGCTATCCACTTCACCAGACCCTTCAAGTGGGAAAACGTTACCGTCAGGGTGATCAAAAATGCGAAAAACGTTGCCAGAAACGCCCAGGAGACAACAGTCAGATTAGTAGTGATGGAAATAATAAGCAAAACAAAGCTTATCACGAACAAACCCACCTGAGCTCTGGATAATTTCTCCACGGATTGACTCGCATCTGGATCTAACAGCCAGGTGAGAAGAACCGTACTGGCAACAAAAAAGGTCCTAAAAACTATCGCCTCTGTATCCGCAGGTAAGATCAGGCTGAGCAGGATGACAGGTATGCTGATTCCCAGAACCCAATAAGCGCCAGTGAGAATGCTACTTTTGGTTTGACTCATAACTTATCTGTGCGCTCGTAGAGCAAAGTGATCGATTTAACTGATAAATCCTGACATGATCCTGTATGTATACTTTTTCAAACTGGATGGATTCGTCCCATTCCTGCCATGTTAACAAAGGCTCTGCATCATTAACCAACCCTTGTCTCTGCCCAATATAAATGTAATCAATTCCCCAATCACAGAGCCGGCTGAATCCCTTTGGGCTATCCGGTGAGGTTCCCTCCAGCGTTAAAACCACATCCACCACCCACTTTGAATAGTCGGGTTGTTGTGGCTTCTCATTGAGAAGGGCGTATTGTGGCGGCATAGTGTTCTGGCGGTTTGTTAACAAAGAGATCCACCAACCCCCATCGCTGCCCACAACCGACGTGTCGTCATATATTGCAAATCCATTAACCAGGAACAGGCTGTCCAGTTCAGTGTTGGTCTTTATCCATTCAAAAGCACGCTCATCTGCCCAGGTTACCATCTCATGCTTTGTTTTATCGAGCACATTTTTTGCGCTCCAGGCAGAGAGCAGCGCAACTCCCAGAAGAAGAATCGGAACAATACGGAAATTTACAACTTCCAGATTAGCCAGTAACTCACCAAAAAGATATCCCAGTATAAGACTGAACCCAATGTACGCCATGATTTGTATGGAGAAGCCATCGAGAAAGTTAGCGAAAGGCAGATCGATTACCGCGCCAAGTCGGAAGAAATAGAGCATAAGTAAGCCCAGAAGAATGGTCGTGACTTGCCAATTCTTTTTAATGAATGAGAGCAGGATAGACAAGCCGGAAAGCACCAGGTAGCCCGGTGCATAATAATATTTTATGCCCTTCAGGTCATTCAGGATATTACTTAGGACCGGGGAAAAACTTGAATTTGAACTCACTGCTACGGACTCAGCCAGTAATCCCCCCCTTATTCTTAAGTAGAGTGGAATGAGAAAAAAAACCATCCCAGCCGCAACACTAACTATAGTTAATAACAGGTTATGCCATCTACGCTCAGGACTGCGAGACCAAATAATCAACTCGCCAATTATTAGGGGTAGCCACAGACTCAGGTAAAAAGGCATTCTGTAATAACAGATAGCCAACGAGGAAATCATGGCAGAGATAATCAGATTATCTTTCCATTTTGCTTCCGAATGAAACAGGGTTTCGATTAGCATAAATCCGATTACTGGCAGGATTACCAGACCGCTAAGCTGAGCGTATCTTCCCCAGTTAACATAATAGTTGGGATACCTAAACAACAGTCCCGCAAAAACAATCGCGGGAATACCCGCAGTTTTTCTCCCCTTGGAAATGAGCAGTGCAATCGGATACAGGCTCAAGGCGGCCATCGCGTTACTGATCTGGCCAATCCACAACACCGATTGGCTGGCATTCACCCCACTGATCCAGGCAAACACAGTGGAAATTGAGTGAAAACCGAAATGGACAGTCAGTGTTTCATAGGGTGTGTACGGTTGCCATGAGCTGAATAACCCACCATTATCAACCATCAACTGCGTTATGACAGTGTGCTGGTAGGAATCTCCCCACAAAGGGAAGGTTACTGCCCGGATCGACCATAACTTGGTAAAAATGAGAACCAAAACTACCATCAGGAAAACAAGATTTTCATTCGTAAAGGTTGTTGTGCGGACTTCTTTCAACCTTGATATGAGCGTGCTCCTGTTAAGGCGAGCCGGGTTGCTTTTCTTGAGGCTGGGTATGAGAAGCAATAAGATCGATGTTGCCATGACAGCCCAGACAAAAAACAGCTCACCTGGGTGAATCCCTAAAAAGTCAGTAAGCAGAAAGAGTATTGGATAGAGCGAGTAGGAAACCACACTCGCCAATGCAATTTTGGTCAGAAGATCATAATTTCCCCATTTGGACCATAAACGTGCCATAATTGCCCAACCTGGCAAGAGCAGGATAAGTGCTGTTAAGCTTAGTCTCCACGTCCAGAGTGCAAAAGTTTCTAACAATCCAAATAACATAAGCCCTTTGCTGTATCCGAGATCAAAAGCTAACTGTGCCATTACAGGTGTATCATTCTGGTAGAGACTGCCTTCTAAGTAGCTTTCTGAACCAGCTGTGCCGACTTGAAGCTGACCGGGGCCACTCCAGCTCAGATCCACATAGTAATTTTTCAACGTAGAATTTGATTGAGGCTCAAATTCAAGTGAAATGTAACGAGCGCTGCCTACTTCAAGAAAATAGCTTTGTTCTGTGATTAATTTGCGCTCTGAATTGTTCTCAAACAGACGCAATATCAACTCTCCCTCAACGGGAGTTTCGGAAGATAAGGTGATGCCAAGTCGATTCAGCCCATCGTAAAGCGAAGTAAAAGATTGGCCAACATTCGATTCCTGATCTAACAGGACAAAGTCGTTACTGCCCGTTTGTGCGAAGGCATCTTTATAAAAAGAAAAGAAAAATACAAGCATGATGATGGTTGCTCGAAGGAGTTTGGTTTTGTCAATGATTTTTTGCTTCATGTTCCGGATGACAGCTGCTTGTTACCTCTGATAAGGAAGAGGTTTAATATTACTCCTAAAGACTGGAAGTGATTATATCATCAGCCTTCTCCTGATTTGCGCCATCAGGAATCAAAACCCCAGTAGAGTATAATCTCTATCCAGATCGAGAGAAAATGTTTCTATGCTGACGAAGCAACAAAAAAGCAAATGACAATATGAAAATCGTAATGATTGGTCCAATGCCACCCTACCGTGGCGGCATTGCGCGTTTCTCGGCTTCTTTAGCCGAACATCTGTTGGATATGGGTCACGATGTTGAGGTGGTTTCTTTTCGTAAGCAATATCCGAAATTACTCTATCCTGGCAAATCCGAAAAAGACGGTAGTCAAAGCATCTCTCGGGTACATACGGAATTTTTATTCAGCCCCTTGAACTTAATGGATTGGTATAAAACTTTTAGACAGATTCAAGACTTTCAACCCGACTTGATAATTTATCAATGGTGGACTACTTTTTGGGCTGCAGCTACATCCTGGCTTATCCACAAGATTGCAAAAGCAGGATTAAACGCTAAAATCCTGATCCATAATACCTTTCCTCATGAATCAACTTGGTTAGACAAAAAACTCACCGCTTGGGCGTTGCGTGAGGCGGTCTCTTTTGTGACTATGACGGATGCAGAATCTAAACGCCTGCGCGCCGTGGTGAATCCTCAGGCTGAAATCATTACCGCCCCGCATCCTGTTTACCGTCAATTCCCCTCAAGTGATTTGAGCAAAGTCGAAGTGCGGAAAAAACTCGGATTGCCCCTTGAAGCACAGATTGCTTTGTTTTTTGGTTTTGTTCGACCATATAAGGGGCTGAACATATTACTGGAAGCTATGGGTAAACTCAAGGCGCAAGCATCAAGTATCCATTTGGTAATTGCTGGAGAGTTTTGGCAGGATCGAGCGATCTATGAAAAGCAAATCGCTGAATTGGGAATTCATGATATGGTGACTGTCCGGGCTGAATATATCCCGGACTCGGAAGCGGGGCTGTATTTCGAAGCGGCAGATATTTTTGTAGCACCTTACCTGGATGGCACTCAGAGCGGATCTGTCAAGCTGGCTATGGGTTACGGATTACCATTGGTGCTAACCGATGTAATTGTCGACAGGATAATACTGGAATATCCAATCGGATGTCAGGTAGTTCCGACGGGAGATATAATCGCTTTAGCTACAGCCATGCGAAATTTCCTAACCGGCCATGACACTACCAATGATATTGAGGTTTATATCTCGGACTCATGGAATAAATTAATCAGCACCATTACATTTGGTCATAACGCAAAAGTGAACTAGTCGTGATGATCGAAAAGATAAAGCCCCATCTGCTTATGCTCCTGACTCAAGATTTGCAAAGTCCCTCCGGGTTAGGCCGCTATTTTCCTCTAGCAAAGTACCTGGTACGGGAAGGTTTTCAAGTTAGCATTTTAGCGCTGCATCCAGATTTTGCCAATTTCCAAGAGCGCGCTTTTAACCAGGAAGGGGTAAAGGTACGTTATGTTGCCCAGATGCATGTGCATAAATATGGAAATAAGACACATTATTTTTCATCGACGAAGTTGGTAAGTACGAGTATTAAAGCGATGAGAGCCCTCTATCGTGAGGGCGTAAAAGAAAACGCCGATCTTATCTTTGTGGGAAAACCTCACCCAATGAACGGATTAGCCGGATTATGGCTTACAAGAAGAGAAGATTTACCTTTGATAGTGGATTGTGACGATTATGAGTCTGAATCGAACCGCACTAATGCTAAATGGCAAAAGAAAGTCCTGGCGTATTTTGAAAATTATTTGCCAAAGAAAGCAAACTTAGTCACCACCAACACATACTTTATGCAAGATCATTTGATTCTACAGGGTGTAGAGGAAAAGAAGATAGTATACCTGCCTAACGGGGTGGACACAGAACGGTTTCGCGAACCATCTCCTGACAAAGTTGCTCAACTGAGACAAGAACTAAGTCTTGATGGCAAACGCGTGATTGGTTACTATGGCAGCCTGAACTTGGCTAATCATCCTGTCGACTTATTAATACGAAGTTTCAAGTTAGTTACCGAGAAGATTGATGAGGTCATTCTCCTGATTGTTGGGGGTGGGAAAGATCTTGACCATCTGAAAAAATTATCGGAAGAGCTTGGTTTGAAAGACAAGGTTATCTTTACAGGAAGGGTAAAACCCGATGAGATGAATGTCTATTACCGATTAGCAGAAGTGAGCGTGGATCCCGTCAACGACACCTTGGCTGACCGGGGCAGATGCCCCTTGAAGATATTTGAGAGCTGGCAAATGGGCGTTCCAGTCGTGACCTCAGATGTTGGTGATCGAAAGATATTAGCTGGCAGTCCGTCTGCCGCCTTGCTGGCAAAATCTGGAGATGAAATCACAATGACAGAGCAAATTATCAACGCATTGAGTGATGACTTTCTTCTCCTAAACCTAAGCAAACGTGCTAAGTTCCGCTCCCTTAGTTTTAGTTGGGCAGTGTTAGCAAAGAGGGCAAAAGAGAAAATTAACAGTCTTAGCTTCGAGTAGATCATAAGTACTATAAGAGAAATCATTCAGTTTCTATGTTCATAACCGATAAGTGGCGTAAATAGACTAAAAGTACTATTGCATTTACTCCCAAAACACCTAAAATGTATTTAATCAAAAAAAAGGAGTAATCGATGAAAAAAATTCTAAGCCTTATCCTCGTTCTTGTTGTTGCTTCAGTAACTTTTGGAGCAACTTACGCGAACACCAGTGTTCCGGGTGGACCTTTTGCTAGTTCCATCCAGATTCAAAACTTGGGCACTACTGAAGCCTCTGTTTCTATTCAATATGTCAACAACAGCGGTGGAGTTGCACTCACTACATCTCACACTATCGCTGCGAGTGATGTGCTTTCCATCTATGTTCCCGCAGAATCTGCTCTAGCTTCTGGCGAATATTCAGTTGTAGTCTCAGCTAACCAACCAGTTGCTGCAGTGTCCAACTTCAGTGATGCTGACAGTGGCGCTGCTTATTCTGGCGCTACTGCTGGTGCTCTTAGTTGGGGCTTCCCAGCGGTGTATGACAACTACTATGGATATTACACAGAGATTTATGCCCAGAACGTAGCTCCTGCTCCCCAAGCAATAATTTTGGAAGTATACGCACCTGGAAGCGCAACTCCCGTTTATACCAATACGAAGAGTGCTGTACCGGTAAACGCATCTGTCAACTGGAGTCTCAAAGATTTGTCTCAATTAGCCAATAATGTGAGCTACTCTGCAATCGTAAGAGCCGACGGACAAATTGTTGCCATCGGTAATACTTGGGGTTCTGGTGCTGCTGCTGCCCAGCTATACTCCTATAATGGTTTCGCAAGCGGCGCAACGACATTTTATGTTCCTGCTCTGTATAAAGGTTACTATGGATGGAATGCAGCCCTTTCCATCCAGAATGTCTCTGCAGCTGCTGCTGCCGTAACCGTCACTTATAGTGGTGGAACTGTCAAGAATTACACCATCCAACCAAAATCTTCCGTAGCGATTTATATTCCTGCTGAAGCTGCATTGCCCGCTGGTTTGATGAGTGCGACCGTAACCTCCGACCAGGATATCGCAGTATCTGTAAATATCTCGAACAACGCGAATCGCGCTGCTACTTACAATGGTGCCGCTGAAGCTACCACTAAGGTGTTTGCACCCAATGTAATGAAACGTTACTATAAGTACAGTTCTTCAGTAACTTGTCAGAACCTCGGTACTGTGGCTACAACCATGACCATTAGCTATGCTGCTGCACCCGGTGCGACTGAAACATCTGGCTCTATTGCTCCAGGAGCGAGCTGGGAAGTTTACTTGCCTTCAAAGACTGCTGTTCCGAATGGATATAACGCGGGCGCTACGATTGAAGCCGGTCAACCCATTGCGTGTATAATTAACTCCAATATGGATGAAGCTCCAGAAAATACCCAAAGCATGGATCAATTGTTCTCCTACAATGGCGTAAATCAGTAACCACCTAAATCAAGTACAATTAAGGAGGTCTTCACCGAAGACCTCCTTAATTTTTGAAAGGTTAATCATGCGCAAAATACAAATTACCAATTTTTTTTTCCTGGCGGCGATTCTTCTGGTCGCTTGTAATAACGTACCCCAGACTTCAATTCAACCGAACCTTACTTTGGTAATCACAACTAGTACTCCATCAACTTTGATTGAAAACGCATACCCAATCGATGAAGAGTATGAAACCTATGTTGGCACTATTTACCCTCTGGGTCAAAAACCAGCTGAAACAATGACCGCTGTTGATTTAGATGGACCTACTCCTGCGCCTCAGAAGACCCCTGTGGCTAAGTCTGAAACAGCCGCAATTTTCGGTGTGTTGCATTCGTATTCGGATAAACTCCCTTTGCAAGGTGTAATGGTTTATGCAGCTGATGTTGTGGTGGTTGAGCCTTCTGGTGGCAAGGTCTATACCACTCAGGAAAAATCATCTCCTCAAGCTGCTACGGATATGATTGGACAATTCATGATTACAGGCATCAAACCGGGGACTTATTACTTTATGATGGTGACACCTTTTGGAAACTACCCTCTTTATGATAAAGACAACAACACTTTCGAGCTGGAATTTAATGGAGGGGAAGTAATCAATTTTGGCGATGTATATGTCAATTGGCCTTAGGATTAATCTTGGCTATCATCAGTTTTGTGAACTGAATACTTAAAAAAGACCACAACAAGTCAGCAACCAAAAAGATCACACGTACCTGCAGGATTACTAAGGCGACCTTCGCAGGTTCGATTTGATTTGTTAAGAGAGCAGATAAAGAAAAGTCGCGAATTAATGCCCCACTGGGGAAGAAGAAAAAAAACATCGAAATCGCACTGGAGAAGCACCAAACTGAAAAAGAGGATTTAAAGGTGACTAAATCAGAGGATACAACATGAATTAAAAGCCAATGTAAAATCAACCCACCGGCAATCCAGCAGACTGTATAGAGAAGTATTATTCTTACAGCTGAATAGAAGGATCTGATTTGTGATTCACCGTTCCTGTGTAAAAGCCTAGTCGTTATCCCCACTATGACAATAAAACCTATAATACCGAGATACGGGTTTATTGTAGTGGTATATCCAATCAACCCAGTTAACATTAATGCCAACCACTCAGTAAGATTAGATTTTGAAACTGCCCTGTTTTCGTCAGGAAAATTATATTCATATAAACTTGATCTTCCAAGCCAATGCCACACACCACCCGGCAACCGTTTCATCAGGACAGTTTTAAAATATACGTGAGAATTAATCCAAAACCGTGAAAGGTTACCATCAACAATAAGTGACCAGACAAGGTTCTGTAAAGACATTGAAACATAGTAAACCAAGAGACATCCCAAGAATATCCAGAGGAAAGACTTCCATTCCAGATTGCGAATTTCGTCCTTGCTCAAGTACAACAACCCAAGAGGATAAAGAATTGAAAAAATGCCCAAAACCATTGAAATACGAGGATTAGCGCGAAATCGTTTCAATTTTTCAATAAAGTTCAACAACCAATCGGACAGCTTAACCCTATCCATTTTTTCTTGCCACATAAGTGATATTTGTACCAACCTTTAACCAATCTACAAGGCGAAGCGGCAGGAAAGTAAGCAAACGATATCCAAGACCGGAAGGACCCTTGGACAAAATTTTGTCTACAATCTTGGAATGTTTACGCTTGTTCCAATATTTTAGATCTAAAAAAAAAGTCCCATAGGAGCCTGTGAAACAGAAGCGGTTGGTGACGGTCAATCCATTATCCTTCAACGAGTTTCGGAGAAGTTCGTCAGGAAAAAGATGGAGATGTCGTGGAAGGTCATAACCTAACCATGAGTCCCTAAATATTTTCCGATCCAAGGCGGAAAGATTTGGTGTTGAAAATGCGAAGACCCCATCCGGTTTAAGCAATCGGGAAACCTTTTCGATTGCATTGAATGGTTCAGCCAAATGTTCAAGGACATCCCACATCGAGATGACATCAAAAGCATTATCCTGAACAGGATATTCCTCAAAAGTACTAGGAAAAACCGGTATGTTGAGATTATCACTGGTATAGCGCGCCATCTCCTTTACCGGTTCTACGCCAGAGAGCTCCCAGTGGCCTCGTTTTTTGGCGGCTTGAAGAACTAAACCACTACCACAGCCCACATCCAACCATGCGCCAGCTGGTTTATTTCTTTGCACAAGGTCCACTCTTTTTCTTGGGCCTAACGACAAGTTGAATTCTTGTAGTTTGCTTTGTTCTCTGGTTGTTTGAAGTGTATGGCATACATATCCGGGCTTGTAAAAATTAGATAGATTCTCCCAATCCAGCCGTGGGTTTTGACGTAGTAGTTTACAACCTTCGCATTCAACAAACTGAAATGTTCCCGGTAGATCCTCGAGAAGATCGCCCCCGCGGATCATAACGTTTCCACCCTCTGATCCACAATAACAGCAGGGGTGATGCTTAAGTTGTGCAGCAATTTCAGTCATTATCATTTGAATTCCCGTATAGCAGTACAGAGAGGTCAGGATAAGTATCCAATGACTTACTGTTACCCGATTTGAGTCCCTGGAGATACTCTTTTAAGTACTTAATATTGGTAGGTTTTAGTAAAAAGTCCCTAATAATCAAGTACGATTGTTGGAAAAAACGCTCCGAACGTAAAAAATGACGTTTCATGAAGCGACCTGTACTTTCGCCCATTTGACGCCAGTAAAAACCCATATCTTTTCGGGTAGTTTTAGACACTTTATGCCAAAGTAGCGCATCTGGGGCGGCCCATATGTTTAAACCGGCACTACGGAGACGTTCTGAATAGTCCCAATCCTCATAAAAAAAGAAAAACCCTTCGTCAAACAACCCCACATTTTCAAATGCACGTCTGTGAATTAATAAACCGCATGTTGGCGCATATTCAATTTTGCGTGGCTTATCGAAATCGACATTCTTGCGTTTGTCCTTTAATAGAATCGTTGGAGGAAAACGACGGAAATATCCTCCGTCTGCCCAAACATCATTGCGAGATAAGGGTGCTGTCTTGGGCGGGTAGTAGCAAACTCTCGGCATGACAATGGCGCAATCATTATCCTGTTTAGCAACTTTTAACAACTCATTGATCATAGCTGTATCACTTACCGTATCGTTGTTCAAAATTAGTACATAATTAAAGCCATCTCGAAGCGCCTGGATAATTCCTTTGTTGAATCCGATAGGGACTCCAAAGTTACTTTCCAAAGCAAGGATTTCAACCAACGGATATTGCTTACGAACCTGCATTAAAGTATCGTCAGTAGAGCCGTTATCCACTAAATAGATTTGATAGGGTCCACCTCCGATTTTTTCAAGTGAGGCTAGGCATTCTAGAGTATCAGAAACATTGTTATAACTCAATACGACGATCGCAATAGTGTTTGGAATAATATCTTCTGTGGCCATTTCCAAATCACTTCCTCTTTCTTCCAGCAGCATGCGTTTGACCAACTTTTTAGAGGCATCAATGATGTCGTCTACTTCGCGATGGATGAACTCAGCACTTCGACCAAGGATATAAACTCCTTGAATTTTTTGAATCTTGGACAAAGTTTCAGCAACAATTGTTTCATAACCCACCTTATAAACCGGATAGGCATATTCTTCCCGAATAACAAGGCTATCCAATACATCTCTTTCTTTCAGATACCCAGAGCGTACCAAGTCAAAAATTACCTTTTTGGATAAGTTTTCCTCTTCAGAAGTTACCTCAGCACATAAAACGGTTGTTTTTGGAGGGGCGTTATAATGACTCATGTGTTTGAATTCAACCATGCGATTTATTGACATATCACTATCGATAAAATATACCCAATGATAAGGACCAGCTTCGGGTTTATCGATTAACAAGTACACAGCATCAACTTTTTGAAAACTGAGTGGCACATCTATTCCGAGCATTGATCCGGTAATAGTTAGTGGCAATGTGGATATGACAGCACTACAGTTATATGTCTTGGTTTGGCCGTTTTGTTGATATTGGATCGCAGCGACCTGTTCGTCTTTGCTTATGATACCAGTTACTTCCGCAGACATTATTACATCATGATTAACACCCCGAAAATAGGCATCGCAGATGGAACCATAGCCACCTTCAAGCGGGTAGTAAAAATAGGAAAAATATTTGCGAGATTTCCCGTCCATCTTCTTAAATGGGTTTACAAGTCGCGCTTTACGTTTAGCCCATGAAACTGAAATCTTGCTTGCTGGGATGCGGAACAATTTTTCAGTTGATGGCCGGAAAAAATTATTATGCATGGTTTTGCCATAGCGCGCAAGAATAAAGTCCTCAAAATTTTTTGTATCCTCTGTTGAAACTGTGGGACGGCTTAACTCTTTAATCAAACTCAACTTTTCGCTATTGGACAGTAACGGGAGAAGTTCCATCGGATTGATTGGGTCATTGACCCAGTTCCTCTTGAGATAAAGCTTGCTTCGACGAATATGACGCAGCATAGGATTAAGCTGGAAAACCGAGTGTAATACATCTTCATCATTGGTGAAGAACCGATGAGCAGCAAAATCACAAGTGAAGCCATGCCAGATAAAACTTCGGGCAAGACCCCCATAGTATTCTTCACGTTCAAACACTTTTACTTCGAATCCGTTCTTCTTTAAATAATAGGCTGCTGAAAGCCCAGAAACTCCCGCTCCAAGAATAGCTATTTTTTTAGAAATCGATGTTGACAATGTAAAAACTCGCTCCTAATTAGTAATTTGTGGCAACACAATTGTATAAACCGCCTGATACCGAACAACTTTTTCAGAGGGATATCCGTTAGAATCAACTCCACCTAAAAAGTAAACCTCACCATTAATACTTGTTAGTTGAGGTTTTTCAATTATAAGCATATTAGTTTTTTCGGTATAGGTGTACCATGAATTGGTCTGTGGTGTGTAGTTTCTCAACTCATATACTCCAGACTCGATAATCCCGAATACAAACAAACTTCCAGACACTTCTTGAGCACCAATGAATTTGACATCGCTGTTGAGAGGCATTTGCTGTAGCCAAGGGTCTTCACCATCCATGTCTCGGATTGGGTCATAGACTTCGATGGAAAGGCAAGCCCCGTTGTTACATTCACCGCCCACCAAGATTATTCGTTCTCCGAGTGTGATTGCCCTGCCTCCAGACCTAGCAGTAGGTAAAGTACTCATCTCTTCCCACCTATCTGAATCGGTATTGTAATGTAAAACAGTATCCCTGTTACCTTTACCATCCCAGCCGCCAAAAATGAACAATCTGCCTTCATAAGTGGAAATACCATAATTTGCTAAAGAAAAAGGAAGCGATCTCTTACTGCTCCAGCTGTCTGTACGTGGATCGTATACCTCCAAGACATTCGTCAAAGTTCCATCACCCAATTGTCCACCAGGCACATATATCTTACCTCCAACAACAGCAGCACTGGCAAGCTCTACAGGGGTCGGTTTGGGTGCCATTGTTTCCCATAGATTTGAAGTCCTGGTAAAACGCTCTACTACTGCGCTTGTGCCCTCGTTGGTGTGACCTCCAATTGCATATATTGCATTATCCCAAGTGGCAATTGCCAAGAGGGTTCGAGGTGTTGGAATTGAAGGCATTTCGTACCAACGTTCTTGGCTAAAGGCATTTATGAACTGACTCGAAGTTGGTGTTGGGTCTGCAAATATATTCGAAGATCTAATCAAGAAAGAAAGCCCTGTTAGAAGCGCGAAAACAGCAAGAACAGTTGCCCACCAAAATTGTTTTAAAAACGGTGAGATTTTGCTGTGTTCGGGTTCTCTTTCATGATACATCGGAACAAAAACTTGTACAGGTTCTGGTTTTGGTAATGGAGAATCGATTAGTTTGTGTTCGATTGCGTAAACAGTAGCTTCTGTACGCGATGAAACCCCTAATTTTTTGAATACATTGTTAAGATGTACCTTTACTGTATTTATAGAAATAAACAACTCCTGGGCTATTTCCTTGTTGCTTTTGCCTTGTCCCAGTAGTTTTAGGATTTCACTTTCTCGTTCACTTAGGTTTATATTACCCATTATCATCTACTTTGCAATTATCCATTATAAAGCAATCAAGCCGCGTGACTCTAGCGGCTTACACGGAATTCATTTTTTGCTCATTTAATATTAAATGGAAAAATCCAACTCCAAGGCCCTGCTTTGAAGGTGTTACCGCTCAAATAGTAGGTCCGGCCAGTACCCCCATACCACGCGGCTTCTTCTGCCAGGCGCGGGCGGCCGCCTTGCGTGGCGGCATCCCAGTTGATATCCACATCCCTGAAGGTGATGTCCATCGCCTTGCCGAAGCAGTAATTTGTGCAAGCATTCAGCGTTGTTTGTTCAACCACCATAAAATGCACATGATGCCCGGTGCTGGCGCCTGTGTCGTCCACATTCGCGATCTTCATACCCTGCCAAACATACACGCCCCGGATTTTCACACTCGCAGGAATGCTGTTTTTGGCAATGTGCAGGTAGATCTGGTAGGTCCAGGGGTTGGTAGTGCGATCTTGCAGGGTGATGCTGTTGGTGCAGCTCGAGTCGCCGTTGTTGCAGGTGTCGCGCCAATGATAAACATAGCCACCTTTTGCTGCCGTCAAGTCAAACATGGTTCCATCAGCAAAATCGAACGCGTGAGTGCAATAATAAGTCGGAGTGCAGGAGGTGTGTCCTACCGACCAGGTCAGGCGCTTGGTCAGCCCTCCCTGCCAGGGCAGTTTGTAACCCCCATACACCACCGAGGTCGGTCCGGCTTTTGGGTCAGCTTCAAAATTGAAGCGATCAACGATTTCGGAGTCTTTGAAATCGGTGGTCAAAAAGAAATCGTTAAACTCCGGGTCCGAAGTAAGGTGCAAATTCCAGCTGCCAGCGGCTTCATCCCAGATAGCCAGCACGAGTTCCGGCTCCCTGGCGAGTGTCTCACCGGTTTCGGGGCTGTTTTCTGCCATCCACAACACAGCCTGGGTTCTCGCCTCGTTGAACTGCACATTGTCTAAGGTCCAATTGTCTTCGCCCACGTTGTGAATCAGCTCAGGCAGTTGGGTATACAGCAGGGTTTCAAGCGGCGTTTGCTGCTCGGGTGGAGGGGTGGGGATAATAATTTCCTTGGGTGTTTTAATCGAATTCTCGCCGAAAATTAAATAAACCGCCACAAGCGCCAGGAGAATGATTGGAATCCAAAGTTTTGTCGCGTGGTTTTTATGCGGCGATGGCTCAGTATTTGGTGTGTAAGTTTGTTGACTCATAAGTCCACCTTATGTGATAGATGCTATTAACCAGTAAGTTGCAAGTATCCTGCCAGATGGAACGTGTCGTCTTTGCCTTGACCCCTGTAAAGTAAAGTTAGATTCTTTCCCTAAAAAATTTGTCGGACACTCCATAAAATCTCGTGTAGTCCTGGCTTAGGCAAGTACAATTGAACTGATATACGATGACACTGTCAGAAGAGCCTTCAGCCACTTCTCGGAAAACCACATCCCTTTAAAATAGTGGCCTGACAATGTCGGTATCTTCCTCAGCAAGGGCTCCGAAACACGCCTGCTGCCGATTCCGACCTACAAGGGCACGCTCTTTACGTAGGGAACTGGCCTGCCTGTTCCTCATGGTATCGGTTCGAGACCTCTTGCAGGGGGAGGCTTTGCGCGGCCATCGACCCTGCGTGTCCCAACCGAGTTTTAGTTGATGCGGGCTGTTTTGATATTGACGGTTCGCATTTTGTTTAGGATAGTTGATTAATAATCTGGCATTCCAGGCGCAATCCAGAATCCGCGGCAAATTCCAATCCCCAACCCCTAACCCGCTATTCCTTTTGCGATATACTAAGGAAGTCAAGCTGCCATGCTCACCCAATATGGCAGAAATTATTACTTATCAGGAGGATGTGCATGCCACCCAAGGGATGGGTAGAAATTAACGAACTGTATTGTAAGGCTTGTGAGACCTGCGTCACCGATTGCCCCACGCAAACGCTCGCGATTGACCTGAGCCGACTGACTCCGAAGGGCTATCACCCCGCTTTTATGATTCACCCCGAAAACTGCACTGGTTGTGGCATCTGTGCTGTGGTTTGCCCCGATGCGGCCATCACCGTTTTCCGGGGTGTACGCCCAGAAACCGAAAAAGAAGGGGAGGGCGCGTAATGGCACTTGAACTGATCAAAGGCAATACTGCTGTTGCCGAAGCCGCAATGCGGGCTGGCCTGGTTTCGTACTTTGGCTACCCCATCACCCCCCAAACCGAGCTGCTCGAGCATCTCAGCGCGCGCATGCCCGAACTTGGGCGTGCTTTTGTGCAGGCTGAAAGCGAACTCGGCGCCATCAACATGGTCTATGGTGCCGCCTGCACAGGCTTGCGCACCATGACCTCCAGCTCCAGTCCTGGGGTCAGCCTTATGCAGGAAGGGATTTCCTACATTTCCGGCACTGAACTGCCCGCCGTTATCGTGGACGTCGTCCGCGGTGGTCCGGGCTTGGGCAACATCGCCCCCTCCCAGGCTGACTATACCCAAATCGTCCACGGCGGAGGGCATGGTGAATATCACCTGATCGTGCTTGCTCCAGCCTCTGTGCAGGAGGCGGTTGATTTGACAGGCATGGCTTTCGATCTGGCAGAAAAATACCGCATGGTTGTCTGCCTGCTGCTGGATGGCTTCCTTGGACAGATGATGGAGCCCGTGGTAATGCCGGACTTCCAGCCTGTACGCACTACGCCGCCTGAGTGGGCTGTTGGGAGCCCTGATTCCAAAGAGCGCGTCGTGCTGACCTCGATCAACATCGACCCTCCCAACCAGGAACAATTCAATGTCAAGATGATGACTCGCTGGGAAGAAGTCGAAAAGAACGAAGTGCGCTACAAGGGCTACTATCTGGATGATGCCGAATATGTCGTGATTGGTTATGGAACTGCCGGCCGCATCGCCCTGACAGCCGTGCGTGCTGCCCGCGAGCAGGGTCACAAGATCGGTTTGCTGCGCCCCATCTCCCTTTCACCTTTCCCTACCAGAGCGGTTGACGAACTGGCTGACAGGGTCAAGGGCTTCCTGGTGGTAGAAATGAGCAATGGTCAGATGCTGGATGACGTCGTTTCCATCGCTGCCCGCCGGGTGCCCGTGGACTTCTATGGCCGCATGGGCGGGATGGTTCCTTACCCTGACGAAATTGCCAACGCAATCATTGAAATGATTCAGGGTGAACACGATGTGAACGCAGATGGACGCGCGAAATGGCTGGCAAAAATGCGCGAACTCGTGGGAACAGGAGAGTAAATCATGACTGAAGCAGATGTCAAAGTTGTCTATAAACGTCCGATTGGTTTAACAGACCTCGTTACTCACTATTGCCCGGGCTGCACTCACGGCGTTGCCCACCGCCTGATCGCGGAAGTGCTCGAAGAAATGGGCGAGCTCAATAATACGATCGGCGTTGCCCCAGTGGGATGCGCCGTTTTCGCCTACAACTACTTGGATTTTGATTTCGTTGAAGCTGCCCACGGTCGCGCGCCTGCCATGGCAACCGGTATCAAGCGCACCCTGCCACATAAAACAGTCTTCACCTACCAGGGCGATGGCGACCTGGCTTCGATGGGCATGGGCGAGATCGTCGCCGCCGCTTCGCGCGGTGAGCAGATCACGGTCATTTTCATCAACAACACCAACTACGGCATGACCGGCGGTCAGATGGCTCCAACCACCCTGCCCGGTCAAAAAACCTCATCCTCCCCCCTCGGGCGCGATGTGGAAACCCAGGGTTACCCCATCCGTACCGCCGAGCTGCTTGCCACGCTGGATGGAGCTGCCTTTGTGGCACGCCGCACTCTGCATGACGCCCGCGGTATTCGCATGGCCAAGCGCGCCATCCGCACCGCCTTCGAAGTCCAAAAGCAGGGTCTGGGATTTTCGATGGTCGAGCTGCTCTCCATCTGCCCCACCAACTGGGGACTGAACACCACCAACGCCCGCCAGTGGCTGGCTGAGCACATGCTGCCTTACTATCCCGTTGGCGATTTCAAGGTTTCCACCGCTGTGAGCGAAATGAAGATTGGAGGAAATTAGCATGCAAGCTGAAATTATCATTTCGGGTTTTGGCGGTCAGGGCACGCTTTATGCTGGTCAGCTGATGGCGTATGCTGCCATGGATGAAGGAAAGCATGTCACCTGGATCCCCTCTTACGGTCCTGAGATGCGCGGCGGCACAGCCAACTGCACCGTTGTGATCTCGGATGACGAGATCGGTTCGCCGACCGCTCTCCACCCCACGGCTGTGATTGCGATGAACCTCCCCTCACTCGACAAGTACGAACCATTGGTCAAACCAGGTGGTTACCTGATCGTGAATGAGAACATGGTCAATCGCGCGGCCGTTCGCGACGATATTCACGTTCTGATGGTGCCTGCCAGCACGATTGCCATGGAAATTGGCAACGAGCGTGCTGCCAACATGGTGCTGCTGGGCGCCCTGGAAGGGAATATGCATTTGCTCGCGGAGGGCGCGCTTGAAGGGGCCCTCGAAGCCCATACGGCTGCCCGCCTGAAGAAGTTTATCCCGATGAACATTGAGGCTCTGCACCGCGGTGCCGAGTTCCAGGCAGGATAGTCTTCGTTGATTGTGATGAAAAGGCGCTCAAATTGCTTGAGCGCCTTTTTTCGCCTCCGGTCTATTACTTTTAACATTTTTGTAGAGAATGTGGCCCTGCCCTGGTAGCGAAGCGGATAGGGCGTCCCGTTCCAATTTACATGCGGAACGGCGCAAGGTGTTTAGATAAGTATGGTTGTTTACACATTATCCAGGGTGATTGTTTACAATCTTAAGGGCAGACACGGGGGTCTGCCCCTACGATAGCCACCTCTCCCTCAAATTCCCAGATGTAGGGGTCACCCCCCGTGGTGACCCGTCACCATGGCAAAGAAGGGGTAACCTCTATGATCCGAGATGATCTGTTTGATAGATAAAAGTGTAAATAATCAACCTAAACATGATGTAAACCATCATTGTATTAACAGCAAGGCCGTTCCCTATTTAGAACGAAAATCTCCGTCAACGCGAGATGTTACATTCCCCTTTGGGGAAGGGATACCGCTTGCGGTGGATGAGGTGCGCCTGTGCTCACAAAGCAGGGTATGCCGATCTGCCCGGTACTTTTTCAAATAAACGCAATATCTGAGTAGGGTGGGTTGGCGTCATAATTCCTTGGCCTGCCTAAACATCGAAATAGCCAACCCACCACAAACCGCGATGGTTGCCAGCCATATTGCATCTTCCCTCAATCTTGAGTGTGGATGAATCAATTTTTTTGTGCTGCGGTGGGTAGGCTATAGCCACATGGGCTCCCACAAATGCTCTTTGACGCCAACCCACCTGCGACCCTTGTTATCGCGAGCGAAGCGCGGCGATCTGCCCAATAATCTGTCATCGCGAGCGAAGCGTGGCGATCTCTCTGTTTTATGTTGACCTAACTGCAACAGCGAAATTCCCCCCACTTCCATAGGTGAAAACTTGTGACCGTCAACCACCTTGGGTTTGCAATGATAAAAGGCTGTCATCACAAACGTCTGTTATTGCTTTGCCCGTAAATCCGTCATCGCGAGCGAATTGCGTCAATCTGCCCAATAATCTGTCATCGCGAGCGAAGCGTGGCGATCTCTCTGTTTTATGTTGACCTAACTGCAACAGCGAAATTCCTCCCACTTCCATAGGTGAAAACTTGTGACCGTCAATCACCTTGGGTTTGCAATGACAAAAAGCTGTCATCACAAACGTCTGTTATTGCTTTACCCGTAAATCCGTCATCGCAAGCGTTTGTAGAGTCTGTCGTTACGAGGGATACGCAACGACTCGTTGGAAAAGGACTAAAACCTGCTGCAGTACTCAAAAATCACTCGAGCGTCTTTTTTCGCCTCCGGTATAATTCTTTTAGATATGGATCAAGTCTACGAACCTCCTCGCCGTCTGAGCCTTTTATTCAACCTCGGTCTTGGCTTCCTTGCCCTGCTTGGGGCGCTCGTGCTCCTTTTCCTTGGCTCGGGCAACGCCGCGCGTGATCCAAATCTGCCCCTCCTGCTTCCGGCAATTTTGTTGCTGGGAACGTTTGCTTTTTTGACTTACCGCGCCTTCCTGATCCTCACCACCCGCTACCTGCTCGATCGCTCATCGCTTGAAATCCGCCTGGGTTTCCAGCGCGAGATCATCCCTTTGAATTTGGTCGAATGGGCGCATCCGATCTCTGATTTTGACTCTCCCATGCCTCTGCCCAGTTTTCTGCTGCCGTGGCAATATTACGGCAGACGCAATATTCGCGGTCTGGGTTTGGTAGAGTTTCTTGCCACAGACAAACCCAACATGGTCCTCATCCGGGCCGGCAAGCGCCACTTCGTCATATCACCAGCCTCTGCCCGCGCCTTTGCGCGGGAATTTGAGCATGTATCCGCCCTGGGCGAGGCGGAAGCGATCGAACCAGTCTCGCAAAACCTGCGATCAATGCTGGGGGAAATAATCCAGGATGGAACCGCAAAAAAACTGCTCATAGCCGGATTTGCGAGCGTGCTGCTGTTGCTGGCAGTTACCGTTGTTCTCAGCGCCACCAGGCTCAACGTCACCTGGATCACGCTTGAGCGGGTGCCCTCCAACCGCCTGCTCTTGCTGCTGCTGGTTGGGGTACTGGCATGGCTGCTCAACACCTTGCTGGGAGCTTACTTTTTCCTGCAGAGTTTGCTCGAAAAACGCTGGATTTTCCTCGTTTGGGGCTGGAGCGTCCTGGTCAGCCTGATCCTCGCCCTCGCGGCAGTCTTCATGAGCCTTGGTGGCACTTAGGGATTCTCAGAATCTCATTTCCAGAGTTAAGTCGCACAAGGAATTGTTAAATCGAAAATAATTATTCTATGGGCTATTCTTCTAGATTGACAGCGATGGAGAACCAACTTGATTAAAGCACACCGCCCAAGTGTCATTACTTGGGCGGTTGCTTACAATAGATTCTACGTCATGCGAAGATTGTCATCTCACCAACATGACGGCCACAATGTGGACTTATCGGTCTGATGCTTACGCAGAGCAGGAACAACATAATTATACATTAAAACGGTACGGAGTCAAACCAATTTTCAGATTCTCGAGAAATTCCTAATCCGCAAAGAATTGCATCTTCTATCTTAGTCATCAAATTGGCACTAACAAATTGTTTGTAATAGATTCTGGTTCCATATTGGTCAAATTTTGAGGGTCTATCAAGTCTGTTTATTGAAACCGTGTATAACATATCCGCCTTTACCCAGGCTATTGGTTTGTCATATGGTTTCCGTAAAGGAGGCTGAATTACTATTTGAACGTTATAGGCTTGTGGTGGAACCGGGGGCGTTGTGCTTAACGGCACAATAGTACATATCTTCGGTCTATTCTTTAGCGCTGGGGACACAACAATACAAGGACGGCGCTTGGTCATTTCGGGTGCTGCAAAAGGAGTGAAATCACAGAAAACAATCTCTCCTTTCTCAGGGACCACCGGAAGATGATACTTTTGTGGCATTTGATTATTCTACTCGAATTCCACATCCTCTGTGAGGAAATGATGCGTGATTCTGAATAAATATGTATTGATCCGTGGATACGTTTGTAAATTATTACATTACACTTTCAATCCAAAAATTCAGATGTGTAGTAATTCATATTCATTATGTGAAGCTAATTTGGTGGAGTTGAATACTACGGGATTTGTCTACAAAATGGTGGTCTGCGCAAGAACGCCCTTTTTTTACGGAGACCTGATACAATTTGATCATGAACACGCTTTATTACGGGGATAATCTGGATATACTCCAGCGCTATGTCAAAGACGAGTCGGTTGACCTGGTGTATTTAGACCCGCCTTTCAATTCCAATGCCAATTACAACGTGCTCTTTGCCCAAAAGGATGGGGCGCAGTCCAGCGCGCAGATCCAGGCATTTGAAGACACCTGGCAGTGGGATCAGAACGCCATTCAGACCTATACGCGCGAGGTGGAAAAAGGCGGTCCGGTTGCGGACGCGCTGAGGGCATTCAACCTGATCCTGGGCGACAGCAACATGATGGCTTACCTGACCATGATGGCACCGCGTTTACAGGAATTGAGACGTGTGTTGAAACCCACAGGCAGTTTGTATTTGCACTGCGACCCAACGGCAAGCCATTATTTGAAGGTCCTGTTGGACATGGTGTTTGGGGCGGAGAATTTTAGAAATGAGATTGTCTGGAAACGGAATTTTACTAAAAAGGGATCTCAATATGAGATGACACGTTTTGCCAACAATGCTGATGTAATTCTTTTCTACTCTAGATCAGATGAAGCATTTTTCAAGACAGTCAAAGTTAAGAATTTCGATCAGGATCTAGAGAAAAAATATAATCTAATTGACGACAAAGGAAGAAGATTCAAGTCTGAACCACTCGAATTGCCACACATGATGGCTCGTCCTAACCTTGTTTTTGAATTTATGGGTTACACACCAACGTGGGGATGGATGATGTCAAGGGAAAAACTTGAAGATCTGGCAAAAAACGAAAAAATTTACTTCACTTCTAGTGGAAAGCCAAGGCGAAAAAATTATTTAGACGACTATTCTGGAACAGAAATTGACAATATTTGGATTGACGTACATCCACTTGGACAAAAGCAATCTGAATCATTAGGCTATCCAACTCAAAAACCAGAAGCATTACTCGAACGCATCATCAATGCTTCGAGCAACCCCGGTGATGTGGTATTGGATCCCTTCTGCGGTTGCGGTACTGCTATTGCTGCCGCCCAAAAACTTGGCAGGAAATGGATCGGGATCGATATCACCCATCTTGCCATCGGTCTGATTAAAAGGCGCATGGAAGATGCCTTTGGAGACGCTCTCAAATATGAAGTGATCGGTGAGCCAACGACCGTTGAAGGCGCGAGAACCCTGGCAGAACAAGACAAATACCAGTTTCAGTGGTGGGCGCTTGGTTTGGTGGGCGCCAGACCTGCTGACCAGAAAAAAGGCGCGGACCACGGCATAGACGGTCGACTTTACTTCCATGATGACAACTCCGGCAAAACCAAACAGGTCATCCTTTCCGTGAAGGGCGGTCAGCATGTGAACGTCAGCCACATCCGCGATCTGAAAGGCGTTTTGGAACGGGAGAAGGCGGAGATTGGGGTGTATATTTCCCTTGAAGAAGCCACCAAGCCCATGCGGGCGGAGGCTGCCGAGGCAGGTTTTTATCACTCCGATACCTGGAACAGAGACTATCCAAAAGTGCAGATCCTGACCATTGCAGAACTCCTGGACGGCAGGCAGATCGATATGCCCCCGATTCAGCAGGTGAGCAACACCTTCAAGCGGGCAAAGAGGGAAAAGGGTAAAGACGCAGATCAATTGGGGCTATTGGATTGAGGTTTTTAGCTTGTAAATATGCCTAAAAAAGCGCTATTTTTTGTAGGGCTTAGTCATAAATTCGCAATACAGCCCAGATAAATATTGAAAGCTAAAGACCTAAAGGTCAACTCCTGCCCTCAGTCAGCAGACCTGCACAACCAGGGAGCATCTTTTTGTCATTGCGAGGGACGAAGCAATCTAAAATCTCAACCCAAAGAACCCTTAGCGGTTCATAACGACGCGTAAACCCATTTTGCCTGGCAATTTACGGACAAAGTCCTGCCACCCCTATCTTTCTTAGTTAGCCCAGAGTTTAGATTGCTTACGGAATAGTACCTGAGTTTCCCTTTTTAGTGTCCTGACAGGCTGTCACGGCAAGCTCTAATTTGTCATTGCGAGGAACGAAGCAATCTAAACTGTTTGCACATCAGAAGCGTGAGAGGTTCACATTAATCTTTTTCATCTGTCATTGCGA
>DDWY01000077.1 GCA_002347705.1 Anaerolineaceae bacterium UBA2274
ATCACAGGATCGTCTTCGAGATAAGCAATAATGTCGTCCTGATCCTGTGCCAACTCGTTTAATCCTAACTTCTCGTAAAGCTCACTAACTACCCCATAGCTCCATTGATCCGATATCTTCAATTCGTCTGCCAGATCGCGCCGGCCTACTGAAAAAATAATTGCCAGGCGCGCAATTTCTGACTGCCGGTCGGTCATACCGGGATAGATGCGGGATTTCACTACCTTAACAGGTTTACTAGGACTGTATCCGAGCGCAAATGCTGCTTGCTGAGCCCCCGGGGTGAAGACCAGCGAACCTTCATTTGCAAAACTGATAGCCCATCCCAATGATGAAGAAATCTCAGATTTCAATAAATATCCTCCAATATTGCCCGCAGGTATTCGATGAAAGAACAAAGGTTCAATTCTGGTTCCTACACCCAGAACTATAATTGTCGGATTCTCCACGAGGTATTGGTTCAGATTAGAAAAGAGATTCGTGTTTTGGACAAAAGAATCGATATCTGCCACAACTACATCAACGTATCGTATGGATCCGACATCTCCTGGCTGCAAGGGATTCATTAAGCCTGCTTCGGCAAAAACCCGCGTGCGCCAATCCCTCACCACCAACATGGACATCCAGTTTAAGGAGAACAAATCATCACTTAATATGGAGACAAGAATATCTTTCGTCATAATTTCACGTCATAATTTCCTCTCGGAGTACAATTGCATTGAATTATAATAGACACTGAATACAATCTATAAGCGAGGTGAACATGATTCAGAGAATTGCCGTTTTAACCAGTGGTGGGGATGCGCCCGGTATGAATGCTGCCATTCGCTCGGTTGTTCGTTGCGCTGTAAGCAAAGGTTGGACGACCTTCGGTGTCAGAAATGGATACCAGGGGTTGATCGATGGTTTGTTTGAGCCCATGGGTACGCGTGAAGTTGGCGGCATCCTGCAGCGCGGCGGCACCATCCTTGGAAGTGCTCGCTGCGAAGAATTCAAAACTGTTGAAGGACGGGAGAGAGCCATTAGAAGCCTCAACAGACGGGGTGTGGATGCTTTAGTGGTTATCGGTGGGAATGGTACACAAACCGGCAGTTATAACCTCTCTGAAATGGGTTTCCCTGTGGTGGGAATTGCATCAACTATTGACAATGATTTATTTGGGTCAGATATAACTCTCGGTGTAGACACCGCACTCAACATTGCTCTTGAGGCAATCGATCGCCTGAAGGTAACCGCATCTTCGCATCAGCGCGCGTTTATCGTTGAGGTTATGGGGCGCAACTGTGGATATATTGCGTTGATGTCGGGTTTGGCAGGCGGTGCTGAAGCAATCACCTTGCCCGAGCATGATACGGACGTTGAAACTCTGGCAGAAACCCTCCGTTTGGCATATGAGCATGGGAAATCGCATGCCATTATCGTTACTGCCGAAGGCGCGAAGTATAATGCCGCCGCCCTTACTGAGTATTTCAAAACTAATCGTGATCGGCTCGGATTCAGCGTGCGTTCAACCATTTTGGGGCATGTTCAAAGAGGTGGTGAACCTACTGCCTCCGATCGGGTTTTGGGCAGCAAGTTTGGTTTGGGAGCCATTGAAGCGATTGAACGTGAAGAGTTCGGAGTATTGGTTGGCATCAAGGAAAACCACATTGTCACAACACCCCTGGCTGACATTGTTGGTAAGAGCAAACCTTTGGACGAAGAGTTGTTGAGGCTTTTCACGATCCTCGATTAATCCTGCTTCATCTTGAGATAGGCTTCAATAAATCCATCAATTTGCCCGTCAAGCACCGCTTGCGTGTTGCCAGTTTCATATTCGCTGCGGTGGTCTTTTACCATTTGGTAAGGGTGCAGCACGTAGGAGCGGATCTGGCTTCCCCATTCAACCTTCTTGAATTCACCCTTCAGCTCAGACACTTCATCGCTGCGCTGTTGCTGTTGTATTTCAAACAAACGGGCTCGTAAAACCTTAAGCGCACTCTCACGATTTTGTGTTTGCGATCTTTCATTCTGGCAGGTGACAACCAGTCCTGTTTCCAAGTGGATAATCCGAACCGCAGTCATGTTTTTTTGAACATTCTGTCCACCTGCACCTGAAGATTTGTAAACTTCGATCTCGATATCTTCTGGCCGGATGATAATCTCGTCACTCTCCTCGATCTCAGGCAAAACTTCCACAAGGGCGAAAGAAGTATGACGCCTGTGTGCCGCGTCGAAGGGTGAAAGCCGCACGAGTCTGTGAACTCCTTTTTCGCATTTTAAATAGCCATAAGCCAGATCACCCTGTACAGAAATTGTTACTGATTTAAGTCCGGCTTCTTCACCCGCAGTACGATCCAGGATTTCGGTTTTGTAGCCCCTGATTTCTGCCCAACGCAGGTACATACGCTCCAGCATTGCTGCCCAATCCTGCGAATCCGTTCCTCCTGCGCCCGCATGAATAGCAAGCAAGGCGTTCCCTTGGTCGTAACGCCCCGATAACAGGATGGTAATTTCTTTCTCAGCCAGAATAGATTCCCATTTCGCAACGTTAGTCTCTATCTCTTCAGTCAGGCTGCCATCATCCAATTCAAGCAAGGATTTCAGTCCTTCAATTTCCATTGCAATCTCGTTCCACTCGTTGATTTGATTCTCGAGTTGCGCGATGCGTTTCATCGTTTTTTGCGCGGATTCCGGATTATTCCAGAACTCCTGGACTTCGCTTTCAAGCCGGTGGGTATTTAGTTCAATTTTTTTCGCAGAAAGGTCAAAGATGCTCCTGGAGCGAGTGGTAGGTTGCCTCAAGGGCGTTGATTCGTTCTGTCAGGTCGATCATAAGTGCTCCAAGGTATTAGTCAAAAATTCCGTTAATAAAAGACTCCCGGTCAAATAGCTGCAAATCTTCGATCTTTTCCCCTAAGCCAGCGTAGATTACGGGCAGTTTAAGTTGATCCTTGATGGCAAAAACCATTCCACCTTTTGCGGAGGTGTCCAGTTTGGCCAGGATGGCACCGTTGAGATTTACCGCCTTGCCAAAGGCTTCAGCTTGTTGGAGAGCGTTTTGTCCGGTGGTGGTGTCCAGCACGATCCAGGAGTGATGCGGTGCTCCGGGAAGTGCCTTTTCCGCAACGCGGTAGACCTTCTTGATTTCTTCCATGAGGTTGTAGCGGGTATGCAGCCTGCCGGCTGTGTCAATCAGGACGACATCCATACCTCTGGAAACAGCTGCCTTGATGCCGTCATAAGTCACAGCACCTGGGTCGCTGCCCTGCTGCGAAGTGATGATCGGCACGCCAACACGCTCTGCCCAGATTTCAAGCTGGTCAATTGCTGCGGCTCTGTAGGTGTCAGCGGCGACAAGCAGCACAGACTTACCCATACTTTTGTAGCGTGCAGCTAACTTTCCTATGGACGTTGTTTTGCCAGAGCCGTTTACACCGGCTACCATAATTACAGTGGGGTGATCGTTTAGTTCCGGTTCCTCCGGTTGGATCAAAAGGTCAGACATTTCAGACTTGATCAGGCTTTTAAGTTGTTCTGTCTTGGTTAAGCCAAGCTCATCTACTTTTTCCTGGCAGGTATCAATCAAATAGAGGGTCGTGCGCACACCAATATCTGCCTGAATGAGCAGTTCTTCGAGGTTATCCCAGGTGTCCTCTTCGATTTCAGTCGCGCCAAAGAATGTGGCGATTTTCCCAAAGGTTACATCACGTGTTTTCGCGAGGCTATCGCGCCATTTATCAAAAATATTTGCCATGGTGGGATTATATCATTCGCCTTTTTTTGTCGTGGCCAACTGTCCGCAGCCAGCGTTTATTTCAATGCCGCGTTTCAGACGAATAGTCGTTTGAATGCCGCGTTTCATCAGTCGGTCGCGAAAAGCTTCAGCTTTTTCACGCGAGGAACCCACCAGACCGCCTTCCTGAGAAGGATTTAGGGCAATAAGATTTACCAGGCAAAGCATCCCGTGCAGCAGAGTCGCAAGTTCATCAGCGAGAGCCAGCGTATCGTTGACCCCGTCTATTAAGGCATATTCGATCAGAACCCGGCGGTGAGTGTAGTCTGTGTATTCTTTGCTTGCTTCGATCAGCGCTTTAAGCGGATAAAACTCATTGGATGGGATGAGGGCTGAGCGCAAGGTGTCATTGGGGGCGTGCAGGCTGAGCGCAAGGTTCACCTGGGATTTAGCTTCAGTGAATTGGCGGATGCGCGGCAGAATCCCAACCGTGCTGACGGTGATCCTTCGCGCGCCGAAATTAAGCCCTTTTTGATCCGTCAGGCGAGCAATGGAGATCATAACCTCATCGTAGTTTAGGAAGGGCTCTCCCATACCCATGTATACGACGTTTGTAAGGCTTTTCCCGTCTTCTTCAAGGCGGCGCATACAAAAGATGATCTGCGAAAGCATTTCGCCTGCCGTGAGATTGCGTGTGAAACCCATCTGACCAGTCGCACAGAAAACACAGCCCATCGGACAGCCAACTTGCGTTGAGATGCAGACGGTATCACGTCCATCGTAGTGCATCAGGACGGTTTCGATGTAATTATTGTCTGTGAGTTTAAACAAGAATTTTTCGGTCTTTTTGTCTCTTGAAATAATTTCTTGCTTTAATTCTAAGGGAAAAAGCGTAAAGCGCTCCGCAAGCGATTCCAGAAGTGACTTCGGCAAAGTTGTGAACTCCGAAAAATTCAGGTAATGATGCTGATAGAGCCCTTCTTCAAGTTGTTTCAGTCGGAACGCAGGCTGACCAAGCTCACGCAGAACGGACTGGAGGCTTTCGCTGGATTGGTCGTAAAGGATTGGATTAGTCATAGAGAAGACTGCTGAGATCTTTTGCGATAATAGTTGGTTGTGGCTGCAAGGCTTGAGCCTGTTCCAGGGTGCTGGCGCCACTAAGCACGAAGGCGGTCATACAGCCCGCATTCTGACCACCTAAAACATCGGTTTCAAGCCTGTCTCCGACGCAGAGGGTTTCATCGGGCTGCGTACCCATGATTTCCATTGCCAGGTTGAAGAGGGTTGGCTGCGGTTTTCCGATTACAATCGGCTCTTGTCCTGATGCAGCCGCGACAGCTGCCACAATCGTACCTGCTCCTGGCAAAAGTCCATGGGGGGTGGGGTAAGTTTTGTCAGTGTTGGTTGCTATAAATTGGGCACCCGCGCGAATGAGCAAACCCGCATTTGCGAGCTTCTGGTAGTTTATATCTGTATCAAGCGCAACCAAAACTATGTCTGCATCAGTGGGTTTCGGTTCATCCAAAACCGTAAAACCTTCGTTGCGAACTTGCTCACGAAGGGAATCAGTTCCAAGTATGTAAATCCGGCTTGTTGATGGATAGTGCCTGGAAATGTAACTCAGCGCCGCTATTGCCGAGGTGACAATTTGTTCTGCCTGGGCACTCACTCCAAAAAATGCTAATTTGTGGAGGAGTTCATCGACGTTTTTCGTAGCATTATTAGTAGCAAAAGTAAGCTTCAGTCCTAATTTGCTAATTAAACTGAAAATTTCAGTTAAATTGCCAATTGGCTCTTTATCATGCCAAAGGACCCCATCCATATCCAGGATGAGGCCTCTGATCTGAGGGTAACGGTCTGTCAGCATTTTTGAGCTATGCTGAGGTGCCTGATTTGGCTGGCGGTTCAAGCACTTTATCAATCAAACCATACGCGACGGCCTGCTCTGCGGTCATGTAGAAATCGCGATCAGTGTCCCGCTGGATGACGTCTAAGGGCTGCCCGGTTACATTCGCAAAGAATTGATTTAGATCCGCTTTGAGTCGCAGAACTTCACGCGCCATGATTTCGATGTCACTTGCCTGACCTTCAGCTCCACCAAGCGGCTGGTGGAGATGGATGGTAGCGTGGGGGAGGGCGTAGCGCTGCCCTTTTGTGCCGCCTGCAAGCAAGACCGTACCAAAGCTCGCCGTAACACCCACAGCAACGGTGCTAATTGGATTTCGGATCATTTGCATGGTATCAAGAATGGCAAGTCCGGCATAGATGGATCCACCGGGCGAGTTGATGTACATCTGGATGCTTTTGTCTGGGTCTATCTGGCTTAGATAGAGCAGCTGAGCAACAATCACATTGGCAACCTGATCATTGATAGCTGAGCCTACAAAAACAATCCTTTCCTTGAGGAGCAGTGAGTATATATCGTATGCTCGTTCTCCGGTGGCAGTCCGTTCAACTACCATGGGAATGACTGATTCAATTGGTCTTCTGTCCATAATTTTCCTTTGTTTGTTTTCCAAAAGCATAACTGCTGAGTATAAGAGTTTTATTACTCTTTCTCAGCATCGTCCTCAACGATTTCTTCAGCAGAGTTTTCAGTGATCTCAGGTGTTTTGATCTCGATCACTTCTTCAGGATCTGCCAGTTCGCGAAGCTTTCTGCGAATTGAATTCTCCAGCGCCTGGTTGGCCGCTTGCATCGAAACACTTTCAGAGAACTTCTTGGAACCAAGTGATTTTTGTGCTTCAGAAAATTCTCCACTCATGAGTAAATTGCTTATAACAGCAGCAACTTCCTGTTCAAGTTCTTCGTTGGAGACTTTGATTTCATAGTGTTTGGTAATGGCATCCATGATCAGGGAGCGTTCAATCCGGTTCTTGGCAGTCGGTTTGACTTCCTCTTCATTGAACTGTTCCCGGTCAAGCTTGCGAAGTTTGAGGTAAAGGTCCAGGTCGAGGTTGCGATGTTCAAGGTCATGCTCAATTCTGTGCAGCACTTCTTCCTCTTCATTCTTCAGCATCTGGGGAGGATATTTGATCACTGAATCCTGGCGAAGTCGGTCTACCAGCTCGAGATAGTAGGCATCGTCGTATTCTTCCTTGCGCTCGCCCTGCAAATGCTCTTTCACGCCCGCATAGAGATCTTCAACAGTGCCAAAACCGCCCGCATTTATAAGGAACTCTTCATCAATCTCTGGCAGCTCAAGCGCTTTGACGGACTGCAGGTTGACATTGAACAGAACTGTCTTGCCAGCAAAATCCTCACCCTCGTAATCATCAGGATATTTATGCTCCAGGGTAAAGGTGTCGCCTTCTTTTTTGCCGATAAACTCCCTTGCAAACCCTTCGTAGGGCCATTCTGTTTCACGGCTTTCTTCAACTTTGGGAATGAGGGTTTGCTGTGGGCTGGATTTCACAATTACCGGATCTGTTTCTGGATCAGCGTCTTTATCCACTGCTTCAACAGTCATATAAACCACATTGCCTTCTTCTGCAGGAGTTTCCACAGGAACAATGTTGGCAGAATCGCGCCGCATTGACATTACAAATTCTTCCACCTCGGTGTCAGTCACAGGGGTGAACTCGTACTTTTTGTTTAGTTCTTCGAGACCTTTAAGTTCAACTTCCGGATCAAGAGGAACGGTGAACTCGAGTACCAGGGGATCTTCACTGGCAATGTTGTCGAGTGAGCCCGGACCCCAAGGCTTTATTTCTTCAGAATCAAGGATCTTTGGATATACATCCTCGACCAACAGATCAATGGCTTCCTGGAAAATGCGCTCCTCACCAACATAGCTGAGCACCATATTGTAAGGAGCTTTTCCGGGTCTGAATCCCGGGATGCGTGTGCCGCGGGCAATCTGCCGGGCAGCTCTACGTTTGAATTGGTCAACCAATTCGCTCTCAATTTCGGTTGTTAGTTTAACTTGATGGTCTTCGGTGTAAGTCTTTTCGGTTTTCAATGCATACCTCAATGTATAAATTAGTTAGAAGTGGGGAAAGAGGGGCTCGAACCCTCACGCGTCGCCGCACATGATCCTAAGTCATGCCTGTCTGCCAATTCCAGCACTTCCCCTCAAACTGATGATTATATATTACTCGACGAAGAGCGTCAAACCAAAAGGGTGATCCTTTCCAGCGTTTAATGCATGGATTCCGGCTTAATCTCCCGGGCGAGATTGGAAGCACCTGTTACCTTTTATTATCGTTTCGCCCGCCGTGCTTCCAATCCGCCATCAAACCTACATGTCTACTGTATAAACGGCGGATTGAGGGCACGATACGCATGTCTGGCTCCGTGGTCACAGTGCCCTCAATACCCTACGGGCACTTTGTCGCGCCCTACATTTTGAACAAAACAGAGTTCTAAACCGGTAGGGTGGATTGGCGTCAGATAACTTTTACCTACCCGAGTCTCGGTATAGCCAACCCACCGCACACAATTTCAATCCGTCGAAATTGCCATAGGGCAAGATTGAGAACGTTCGGAGTAAAAATATCAAGGTCAGTTTATTCCGTCCTCAATCCGCCAGCAATGTTTTCTATGTTGGTGGATTGGAGGCACGGTGAGTGGTGAAGTGATACAAGGCATAGATGCTTCTAATACCCTCCGGGCACTTTGTCTTGCTCTACCTCGCTCTTTTGGTCAACTCATATTCAAGTTTGAGTTGGATCGATCGATTCTCACTCCACTCCCGAAATAACCCTTCGGAGATGCCAAATGGCGCCAACACAGCACTGCCGGCCTTGGCCAGCAATTCTATATACTTTGGTTTGTTAACTTCCAGCGGGTCAATCGGTTTGCCCAAATCCCAGGCAAACACATCCGGTTTACCCTTGCGATAAATAAAACGGATGCGCATACCGGGTTTGACGGGTATGCCGGCTGCTTCCATCTGCCTCGCAGCCCGTACTGAGGCTGTGCTGGCTTTGTAGGCCTCGAGCGCGTAGCTGACCTTGCCGTTGATGACCAACTGATCTACCGGCACCTGGTTTTCTTCCAGCTTTTGCAGTGAGGTGTAGTAGAAAGAAAATGCCTCAAAAATGCAAGCAGAAAGCTCGGCTTTGGTGCGCGCCTGCCCGAGCAAAGCGATCATTTGTTTTTGCACGGCTGCAATCCAAATGGGTGTGTCGCGCCGGCGTGCCTCCAGCCCGCGCACTTTGATCTCACCGCTCTGGAAAACACCAAAATAGCGGTTGGCAATCGGGATGCGCGCGTCAGTTTTGGATGGCAAGAACGCCACCCAGCGGTAAACGCCATCCAGGTTGATCGTCAGCCCGGTGTGCAGATTGATTTTGCTGATCACATCGGTGAAGTGCTCTGGCTTGCTGCAGCCCCTCTTTTTGATCCAGAGCGCGTCGACGTACATATGGAGCACCTCAAAGCCCTCCGATTCTGCCACCTCTTTGGCGCGCAACAGCACCTCCCGACCGCCTTTGGTGACGGCTTCGTGCGCTTCTATGCGCCCATAACGCGCGTTTTTGTAACCCAAAAAGCCAAAACAAACCACCAGCAACCACTTGAGCGCGTTGGCGCGTTCCTTCAGAGTAGCAACCATTGGGTGATCCGGTGGGTATTGGCGGATCTTCTTCTTAATTTCCACACGCTTTTGGTAGAGGGGTTTGAGTGTCAGCGGCACCACGCCCAGTTCTTCCCTGGCAGGCTCGAGCAACTCCGGCAGGGGCACTTCCGGCGAAATGTTGCCTTTGATGATCACCGCCGGGTACATCGAAACAAAATCCACCTGCGCCACGTCCATATGCAGCCCCACTTTGGGCTGGTAGACCATCCCGCCGCGGTCAGACTGGATCAACTGCATACCGCTCTTGAACTCTTCCACCTGGCGTTTCTGATAGGGCACCAACACATCTTTCTCAAGCGCGGTGATAACCTGCATGGCTGAAATCCCCTGCCCGGGCGAGACGCGCGCCGCTTTCTCGATGGGCAGCGTGGTAACGCGCGCCATTTCCAGCGTGCCAGCCAGGCTGTAGTCGGACCACATCATCGAGGATTTACGGTCCACATGACAACGACCAAAGAGGTGGGCTTCTTCTGGGCGGTAAATGATGTGCCCATAGGAGAAGTAGGTTGTTTCCTTCTGCCAGCGGATTGGGCGCGTGGTATCGCGGTTGAGCTGCAAGGGGATTCCTTTTTCTTCCGACTGCGCGTTCAGGAAGGGGATCAACCAGCTGTCTCCCCAATCGGTGACAAAAATGTCCGGATCATAAGTTGCCAGCGCTTTGTTGATCAGCCGCAGGTAATCGCCGGCAGGGTCCAGGGGGACATGCTGCGCAAAGCGATCTGTGCGCATGAGCAATGAGCGTACACTGGCACGGTTTGGATCGCAATCCGGCTTCAATTCAAAAATGCGCAGGGGCGGCAGGTCAGGTATCAGATCCCAGCGGGTGTTGAGGGGATGGATGGATTGGATAAGCTGGTTTTCATCTGCCTCCAATTCGCACAGCGCCAGCGGGAAAACGCCGTAGCGAGCCATGTAGCGCGTGCCGATCGTGACATCCGCGTCATAGTAAGCCAGTCCGGGGAAATCTGCTTCGATATCACGAAAAAGTCTGACCTGGCTGGCAGGCGAGTCCATGTCAATCTGCATTACGTCTACCGGGTCTGCCACAAACACATCCTGTTTTTGCCTGCGGCTGAGCCCCAAAACGCCTGCTTTGCCGTTCACCTGCTTCCAGAGCGCGCGCAGCTGCTCATTGGGACCAGCAGCATGGAAACTCACCGGAAAAGCCTGCCTGAAGCAGACGCGCCGATCATCTTCCCCTATGAACCACAGCGTCAATCCCTCTTCCTGGTTAAGGTAGAGGTCCAGCAGCCAGCCGCGGAAGGTCATCAGGGTGCCTCCTCAAAGTCGGCATAATTCAAGGCGTTGGCAGGCTCGGGCGGCATTTCCGGGGGGATTTCCACCAGTTCTGCTGCTGTTTCCTTCTGAGGGGCATCAAATAAGGCTGAGACGGTAGCGTTCAGCAGTTGAATGAATTCGTCTTCCTTTTCCGCTTCGACGCGTTCGGCTTTGAAAGGATCCGCGTTGGGCAGCACTTTTTGCATGGATTTGAGTTGTTTGTAGAGTTCCAGCAGGATGGCGATCAGGTACATATCCAGCGGATAAAGATTGGAAGCATAGGAGGCTTCAGCCAGGTGCAGCCGCGACATGACCAGGAGTTCATCCAAAAGGATCTGGTCATCCTTGCGCAGGGCGCGTTTGAAGCGATTGAGCGCGGCTTCTTCTTCCTGCCAGGTTTGGGTGATTGAAGCGATGGTGCGTCCCATAGGAACCTTATCCAAAAAGTGGCATTTGTGTCTGCTGTGCGGTTTGCAGCGCAAGTGGCTCTTCCCAACACACATCCACATTACTCTTGAGCAGCTCGAGCAAAACAGCACGCTGATGGGCAATCAGAGGGATGGGTCGCACGCTGATGACCACGGGTGCCAAAGCACTCAACTGCGTTAGCAAACTGAGGCTGTGATTCAGCAGGCGTTGCGCGTCTTTAAGCTCGACGTCTTCATCGAGAAAGGTTGCCAACAAATCCAGCACCACCAAAGGCTCCTGCGGCGGGTTGGCGGTTACGGCCTGCAGCATAGCCACCACCTGGTAACAGGTGAAGGCACGTGAAAGGCGGATGTTGCACATAACGCGCACGGGGTCGGAGGTGTAGGGGCGGATCATCTTGGCAACCGAATACATATTGGAACGATTACCGCAATCCAGCACGGTTACATGCTGCATCAGGCTCAGTTTAGCGATCAACCCCAGCATTTTATTGGAAAGCGTATGTGCGCCAATTGCCAGAAAACGCCTGGAGGGCAGGGGAGTGCTGAAGGGTATCAGTGAGTTTTCCATGTTCTAATTATATAGAACAATTGTTCTAATGTCAAGGATTGTGTGCGTTTAGCGAAATGAAAATTCATCGATCCAGTTGGCTAAGGGCAGGCGGCTTAGACTTGAATTCTTTTAAATAAAGCAGGGAAAAAATGGAGATTCTATGAGATAATTCAGGCAAACAATCCGGTCTGGGAGGCAGATTATAACTCACCTTGATTTAAATTGGGCTTGTTTTCTGCCAAATCTCACCCCCAGATCTGTAGAGAAAGGGAATCACTTATGAACAAGAAGATCGTCATTGCCGGGTCATGTCGTACTGCAATAGGGAAGATGAGCGGTATGCTCTCAAGCATTCCCGTAGCAAAACTTGGTGAAGTCGTCATCCGGGAAGCAGTCCGCCGGGCAGGAATCCAGCCATCCGATGTGGACATGGTCTATATGGGCTGTATCCTGCAGACAGCACAAGGGCAAAACGTTGCCCGCCAGGCAGCTGTAAATGCTGGCATTCCAATCGAATCCCCGGCTGTGACCATCAATGTCGTCTGCGGTTCCGGCCTTGAGGCAGTCAACATGGCGGCCAGGATGGTTTTGCTTGGCGAAGCAGATGTGGTGGTGGCTGGCGGCATGGAGAACATGTCGGCGGCTGCCTATGCTCTTCCACTGGCACGAGCCGGTTACCGTCTTGGAGACGGAAAGCTGGTTGACACGATGGTGAATGATGGTTTGACAGATGCATTTAGCCAGTTGCATATGGGAATCACGGCTGAAAATATTGCCCAACAATGGAACCTGACTCGCGAGGAACTGGACGAATTCTCAGCGATCTCTCAGCAAAAAGCTGCCAAGGCTCAGGCTGAGGGTAAATTTGTTGATGAAATTGTACCGGTCCAGGTGCGTATCAAACGAGATGTGATCGATTTTGTTGAAGATGAAGGCGTTCGTCAGGAAACTACGGCAGAGGGGCTGGCAAAGCTAAAGCCCGCCTTCAAACCGGACGGAATGGTTACTGCCGGCAATTCCTCCACCATCAATGATGGTGCTGCTGCTGTGGTTGTTATGAGCCAAGAGAAAGCACTTGAACTCGGGGTTACTCCCGAGGCTATCTGGCTCGGAAGCGCTTTGGAAGGCGTTGAGCCTTCAATCATGGGCATTGGTCCCGTGCCTGCAACCCAAAAATTGTTGGAAAAATTGGGGAAAACCATTGCAGATTTCGATGTTATCGAAGCTAATGAGGCTTTTGCTGCTCAATCACTTGCGGTAATCAGGGAGTTGGGCATCGATACTGGCAAATTGAATGTCAATGGCGGCGCGATCGCCCTGGGTCATCCCATTGGCGCGTCCGGATGCAGAATCCTTGTGTCGCTGATCCATGAAATGAAACGCCAGGAAAACGCGAAACTCGGCCTGGCGACGCTTTGTATCGGTGGCGGTATGGGCTGCGCCACAGCAATCGCAAAACCTGAGGCATGAATATGGCCCTTGTTCAGTACGAAATGATGGGACAGGTAGGGCTGATCACCATCACCCGACCGGAAGCTCTGAACGCGCTAAACAGAGCGGTTCTACAAGAACTGGATGAAGTTCTGGATGCTGTCGATCTGGAGACAACCCGCTGCCTGGTGATCACCGGCGCGGGGGAAAAGGCTTTCATTGCCGGCGCGGATGTGGCTGAGATGAGCAACATGGATGAGAGTGAAGCCAGGATTTTCAGTGAGACCGGAAACGCTCTTTTCAGAAGGATTGAAACATTCCCCTTGCCGGTAATAGCTGCCATCAATGGCTATGCTCTGGGAGGCGGAAATGAGCTGGCACTCAGCTGCGATATCCGGCTCTGCAGCGAGAACGCTGTCTTTGGTCAGCCTGAAGCCGGACTGGGCATTACTCCAGGTTTCGGAGGCACTCAGAGGCTCGCGCGTGTGATTGGATCCATCTCAAAAGCGAAAGAATTACTATTCACTAGCAGGAATATCAAAGCGGAGGAGGCTCTCCAAATCGGTTTGGTGAGTTGTATCTTTCCACAGCAAAACCTGCTGCCTGAAGCACTAAAAATGGCTGATCGTGTCGCCAGCAATGCACCGATCGCTATCCGGACTATCAAACGCGCCGTGAACGAAGGCCTGGACATGCCAATTCATGCCGCGATCCAGCACGAAGTTGACCTGTTCAGCATCTGTTTTTTGACTGAGGACCAAAAAGAAGGCATGCAGGCTTTCATGGAGAAACGCAAAGAGAAAGTCTTCAAAAACAGATAATCTATTCAATTAGCAGCCTGGAAAAACATCCAGGCTGCTTTGCTAAAAGGAGAAATTATGAAAGTAGCAGTGATCGGAGCAGGCACCATGGGAAGCGGAATTGCCCAGGCATTCGCTCAAACGGATGGATATGAAGTTATTCTCACCGATATCAATCTTGAGTTTACGCAAAAAGGTCAACAGCGCATCGCCAAGGGACTTCAGAGCAGGGTGGATCGCGGCAAATTGGAGCAAGCTGCTGCCGATCAAATCAACGCCCGTATAACGGCTGGTCTGTTGGAAGACTGTGCGGATTGTGACCTGGTTGTGGAAGCCGTGTTGGAAGAGATGTCCATTAAAAAAGAGACTTTCAAGGCCTTGGACGCGCTTGCCAAACCCGAATGTATTTTTGCCAGCAACACTTCCTCGCTTTCGATCACTGAAATCGCGCGGGGTTTGACTCATCCCCTGGTTGGGATGCACTTTTTCAATCCCGCGCCGGTTATGAAACTGGTCGAAGTCATTCCCGGACTTTCCACTCCTGCGGATGTGGTGGAACGTGTTTCTGATATCGCGAGCGCACTGGGCAAAACCCCTGTTGAGGTCAAAGAATCAGCTGGCTTTGTAGTTAATCGCATTTTAATACCTATGATTAACGAAGCTGTGGGAATTTCTGCGGAAGGTGTCGCGAGCGTGGAGGGGATTGACACTGCCATGAAGCTGGGGGCCAACCACCCGATGGGTCCTTTGGAATTGGGTGATCTGATTGGTCTGGATGTCTGCCTGGCAATCATGGAAGTACTCTATTCCGAGACTGGTGACAGCAAATACCGCCCGCATCCTCTGTTGCGCAAGATGGTTCGGGGTGGCAAGCTCGGACGCAAAACCGGCGAAGGTTTTTATACTTATTAGGAAAACACAACAAAGGTGCGATTTCCAACACGCACCTTTGGTATTTTGTGCCTGAACAATTCTGCTGTTTCAAGTGGCAAGACAAAAAAAAAGACAAGAAAGAAACACTAAAATTCGATTATTATCCAACTTTCTTTTTTTTACCTGACATCGAAAAATTTGATTTAGGATCAATGGAAATCAGATTTACCAATTTATGAATATTGATTCAATTTGTGCTTGACATAGAAATTAAGGTGTAGAATAGGTCAAATTCCAATCCTCTTTAACAACAAGGAGCAAAAAATGCACAAAACAAGAGTACTGTTCGTCCTATCTGTAGTTCTGATGCTGTTATTTAGCGTCGCAAGTCCGGTTATGGCAGATCCATCGGATACAGTCCGAGTTTGGGTTTCCTACCGGGATGGGGGAAAGTCTGAAGTATTCAAGGCATTAAGTTCAAGCAGCAGCAAGATCCATTACGATTTTCCTGAGCTTGGCGCTTATGTTGTCAGTCTTCCAGCTGCAGCACTGAACGGAATTCTCAATAATCCTTTTGTCATCGATGTTGAAGAGGATGCTGAACGCTATCCCATCAGCGACATGGCTGGGCAAGTAACAAAAGAAGCCCTGGATGTTGTGGACCCAAATGGTCAAACAGTGCCTTATGGTATCGACATGGTCCAGGCGCGCGATGTGTGGGATGTTAATCGGGATGGCGTGGTGGATGCTGGCGTGCCAACTGGCGCAGGCCGAACACTTTGTATCATCGATTCTGGTTACTATCAGGATCATGAAGACCTGCCAAACGCTGTTGGCGGTTATTCACAGGTGGATGATAACTGGGCGCGCGATGGTTTTGGGCACGGTTCGCACGTGGGCGGCACGATCGCGGCTGAAAACAATAGTGTCGGTGTGGTTGGTGTTACACCTGGCGCAGTGGACCTTTATATTGTGAAATTCTTCGCCGATGATGGCAATGCGACCTATGCCTCCAACCTGGTCGATGCCTTAAACCGCTGCACGGCAGCGGGCGCGAATGTGGTCAGCATGAGCCTGGGCGGATCACGCTCAGTGCGGAGTGAATTGACAGCGTTTAATAGTGCTTATACAGCAGGCGTACTGAGCATTGCAGCCGCTGGTAATGATGGCACTACCGCAAAGTCTTACCCAGCTTCTTACGATTCGGTAATGTCTGTGGCTGCTATCGACAGCAACAAAGTTGTGGCAGATTTCTCCCAGTTCAATACAGCGGTAGAAATTGCAGCGCCAGGTGTGAGCGTTCTCTCAACACTGCCCTACCTGGAAACGAATAGCCTGACTGTAGATGGCGTGAATTACGCTGTTAGCCATATAGAATATTCTGGTCTTGGAAGCGCCAATGGTGCGCTTGTGTACGGCGGCTTATGCGATTCAGTTGGTTCCTGGTCTGGTAAGGTTGTGCTTTGTGAGCGCGGAGTGATTGACTTCTATACAAAAGTTGCTAACGCTCAGGCTGGCGGGGGTGTTGCAGCGATCGTCTACAACAATGTGCCAGGAGGCTTCCTGGGAACCCTGGGAGAGGGCAACAGCACTTCGATTATTGGCCTTTCTTTGAGTCAGGAAGATGGTCAATATCTGGTGGCCAACAAGATTGGCAAGACTGCGGCAGTCTTCAGCTCAATAGCGAAACCTGCCAGCGGATATGAAGCCTGGGATGGCACCTCCATGGCTACTCCGCATGTTTCTGCAGTGGCGGCTTTGGTTTGGAGTTGGGATCCAACATTGACGAACGTAGAAATTCGAAACGCACTTACCGCCTCAGCACAGGATCTGGGCACTGCGGGAAGGGATGTTTATTATGGTTACGGCTTGGTACAGGCCAGAGCAGCCCTGGAATCCCTGGGATACGGCGGCACGACACCTCCTGTGAATAGCGCTCCAACTTTGACGATTACAAGTCCTGCTAATAACTCTTCCTTTGCTGAAGGTACAGCAATCACCTTTGCTGCTACTGCAACCGATGTGGAAGATGGTTCACTCAGCGACGCAATTGTTTGGAAACTTGGCAGTGTTACTCTTCACACTGGAGCAAGCTTTACCAAAGCCGATCTGGCAGCAGGTACGCACACACTCGATGTTTCTGTTACAGATAGCGGTAATTTGACCACTACAAAACAGGTTACGGTGACAGTCACTCAAACCGGCGTAGAACAGGCTTTGGTTGCGACCATTACGACGGATAAAGACTCTTATGTTGATCGAGAAAAGGTCAATATAACCGTAACTGTAGAAGACCAATCTGGAGCCCCAGTGGCCTCAGCCTCTATCAGCGTAACGCTTACTTCCTCAAACGGGACTCAAGTCGCCTTTACTGGCATAACCGGAACTACTGGAGAATTTGCAATCAGTTATCGTCTCAACGTTCGCAAGACTGGAACCGGTACTTATGCACTTGATGCAACTATAACCAAGGCTGGTTACACATCAACAACAGCCTCAGACACTTTCCTAGTTAATTAGTATTTAGAGAACTAAAAAAAGCTGCCAGGATTTCCGGCAGCTTTTTTTTATGTTTCAAAGCAGTTTAATACCTGAGTTTCTCTTTTTAGTGTCCTGACAGGCTGTCACGGCAAGTATTATTTGTCATCGCGAGGGACGAAGCAATCTAAACTCTCAACCTCATGGACCGTAATTGGTTTACAACCATACCGATACCAATTTTGCTTCGCGAT
>DDWY01000004.1 GCA_002347705.1 Anaerolineaceae bacterium UBA2274
TCGCGGGTAACAACTGCATTTTGCATCTTCCACCATTTCTGACATTCCATCATTTTAGATTGCTTACGAAATAGTACACTACGTGTCACAAAAGAAGCTCGCAATGACAGTTCCTGATCTTTCCGGTCTCGCCTGCCCTGGTTTTTAATCCAGGGCAACCATGCACGGGAATTGACCGAAGGTCTCCATATGACCTTTCCAGTCATAGTGAGATACGAAGCAATCTAAACTGAAAACCTCAGGTTTTATCATTCCCCCAAGCTAAAGGGAGCGGGCACAGTTAAATAACCAGATATAAAAGCCCAATCCGGCTTCGAAAGTGAGAAACTATAAGCATGAGAGATGATTCTACAGCCCTCGTTCTCCTCGCTGGTAGGGCGTACCCAGCGCGGCAGGAGCACCAATGCGCTTCTTGCGTGCCGCTGAGCTGCCCCAAATCAGGGCGATGATCGTCAGGATATAAGGCGTCATCTGCAGAAAGAAGACCAGGTTCGTGTTGTAGAAAAACGGGTTCGCCAGCCCAAACAAAATGCGCGGCCCCTGCAGGTCGAGCGTGAAGCGGCGTAAAATGCCAAACAAGTAGCCGCCCAACGCTGCCCGCCAGGGATTCCAATGGGCAAAAATCACCAGTGCCACTGCAATCCAGCCCTGTCCGTTGACGGTCAGGTTCGAGTACCATCCCGGGGCAATGGCAACGCTGATAGCAGCCCCCGCCAATCCGGCAAAACACCCCCCGATGAAGGTATAAAGGTAGCGGGTGCGGTAGATATTGACGCCCAGGGTGTCAGCGGCAGCCGGGTTCTCCCCCACAGCACGCAGATGGAGACCCGGACGGGTTTTGTTGATGAAATACGTGACAATCGGCAATAGCAAATAGCCAAAATAGACCAACAGGTTGTGATCAGCAAAAGCGACCGGACCCAGGTAAGGGATCTGCGAGAGCAGGGGGATGCTGGCACGGGGAATGACAGGCCCGGTCTGACCGGTGAGCCCATCGCCCAGCACCAATGCCAGACCTGTGCCCAGAAAAGTGAGTGAAAGACCGCTGACGGTTTGGTCAGCCTGAAAATGGATGGTGACGAGAGCATGGGCAAGGCTGAGCAGCCCGCCGGCGGCGATGGCTGCCAGCAAACCCAGCCAGACATTGCCTGTGGTGAATGCGACCTTGAAACCCGCCATGGCACCCACGAGCATCATGCCTTCAACACCCAGGTTTTGGATGCCCGCGCGTTCGGTCAGGATCTCGCCAATGGCAGCAATGAGCAAAACAGTGCCAGTGGAAATTCCGGAGCGGAAGATTTCAATCCAGTTCATTGGGCAGTCTCCTGTGCAGGGCGAACCCACTTAATTTCGTATTTGAGGAGGACATCACTGCTGATTACAAGGAAAAGAGTGATGCCCTGGATGAGAAATGAGATGCCCGAGGGTTGAATTTCGCGGCTGGCAACCAGCAGAGCACCAAACAAGATCGAGACGACTATCACAGCAAAGGGGTTGAGCTTGGCAAGCCAGGCAACAATTACACCAGAAAAGCCGTACGAAGTGGAGATGCGCTCCTGCAAACGGTGGACCACGCCGGAGACCTCGGTCATGCCTGCCAGCCCAGCCAGAGCGCCGGAAACCATAAACACCAGGATGGTATTGGCAGTGATATTGATGCCGGCATAGCGGGCAGCGCGGGGGTTATCACCAATCAGTGTGATTTTATAGCCCCATTTGCTGCGATAGACGATCAGATAGACAATCACTGCCGCGATCAGCCCGAATAGGATGCCCAAGTGCAGGGTCATGCCCGAGAAGGCAGGCACCTGCTTGGCATAATCCGCCAAACGCGGCAGCCAGGCTGATTTGGGGAAAGTCTTGGTCATTTGGAAGCCTGATTCACTCCATTTGCCGAAAATCCAATAGTTGTTCCAGAGTACGGCAATATAGTTGAGCATCAGGGTAATGATGATCTCATTGATGTTAAGTTTTGCCTTAAGGAAACCGGCAATAAAGGCATAAAGCGACCCACCCAGCATACCGAGGGCTGCCATGAGTGAGATAATAGCCCAACGGGGGGTGGTGTCGAGGTTCACCAAGGGAACCATCACGACCGCGCTTGCCATGAATGCGCCAACAAAGAATTGCCCTTCGGCACCAATGTTCCAGAGGCGCATCCTGAAGGCCAGTGAGCAGCCCAGACCAATCAACAGCAGAGGAGTGGCTTTAACGACCACATCAGAAAAAGCGCCCCACGAGCCAAACGAGGCTTTAAATAAATAAGAATAAACTTTGAACGGATCAGCACCAGTGACAGCAAGGATAACGCCAGAAATAATGAAGGCAAGCAGGACCGCACCGACGGAAGTTACAACAGGTAACCACTTAGGGCTATCTTCAGTGCGTTTTAGAAGAACAGGATAGGGAATTTTCATTCATCATCTCCCTGTTTGTAATTTTCGCCCAAAACTTTTCGCAACACGCGTTCCTTTTCGGTGAGATTTAGGGGTGGGTCTTCAGGTGTGGCGGAAGACTCTGGCTGTGGGAGCACTTCTGTCGGCTCCGCACTTTCAGAGAATAGCTCGATTTCTGCTGGCTGTTTGGCTTGGGAAGATTCTTCGTAATTATGAAGATTATCTAGAACCTCATCAAAACTTGAGGGAGTGCCCTCAATGGAGGCTTGCTCTGCTTGCGCTTTTTCAGGCAATTCCTCTGGGAGAGTGCCGGTCATCATCAGCCCGATCTGGGTGATGTCAAAGTCCTCACTACAAAGGACCCCAACAATTTGCCCTTCGTACATGACGGCGATGCGGTCGGAAAGGGAGAGTAGCTCGTCCAGATCTTCTGATACAAGCAGGATGGCGCAGCCTTGTTCACGCTGGTTGAGAAGCATCTGCTGAACGCTTTCAATAGCGCCAACGTCCAATCCGCGGGTGGGCTGCATTGCGACGACCATACGTGGGGTACTGGAAAGCTCACGGGCGAGAATCAGTTTTTGCAGGTTGCCGCCAGAGAGTTTGCGCGCCTGGGTTTGCACGCTGGGTGCCTGGATGTCGTATTCGGTTTTCAAGCCTCCAGCAAGTTCGTCAGCTGCCACATAGTCCAACTGCCATTTTTGACTGACTGGCTGCTGGTCGTAGCGCTTCATAATGATGTTGCTGGTAAGCGAAAGGTTTGGAGCACTGCCGACCCCGATACGATCCTCGGGGATGTGGGCAAGACCCTGGTTAATGGAGAAGGAAGGCGGTTTATTGGCAATATCCTTGCCTTCCAGCCAAATCCGTCCTGTGCAGGGACGCAGACCGGTGATGACTTCCACCAATTCGCTCTGACCATTGCCGGCGACGCCGGCGATGCCGAGAATTTCACCTTCGTGCAGCGCCAGGTCCACATTACGCAGAGCAGGCAGGTTCTTGTTATTCAAGGCGGAAACATCTTCCAGCCGCAAGACCTCACGCCCAGCTGCTTGTTCACATTTATGCAGATTAAAAATCACTTCGCGACCAACCATCAGCGAGGCAAGACTTTCACGAGTAAAATCTTGCAAGTCCACGCGTTCTGCGGTTGCGCGCCCGCGCCGCAAAACTGTCAATTTATCAGCAACGTGCTTGACCTCGGTGAGCTTGTGGCTGATGAAGGCAATGGATTTGCCTTGCGCGGCCATTCCCTTGAGCGTTTCAATTAACTCGTCGGCTTCCTGTGGAGCGAGGACGGCTGTTGGCTCGTCCATGATGAGAATGTTTGCGCCCCGATAAAGAATTTTGAGGATCTCGACACGCTGCTGCTCGCCAACCGAAAGTTGCCATATCTTGGCAGTTGGATCAATATGGATGCCAAATTGTTCTGCCAAATTGCTGATTTCCTGGTCATACTTTTTCAGATTAAGAGCAAAGCGGGGTGTGTCAAGACCGATGAGAATATTTTCGGTCACAGTTTGATTTTCGACCAACATAAAATGTTGATGGACCATACCAATCCCATTGGCAATCGCATCCCGTGGTGAATTGAAACTCACCTTTTTACCATGTATGCGGATTTCGCCGGACTGGGGTTTATAGAGACCGGTGAGCACGTTCATCAGGGTGCTTTTGCCAGCGCCGTTTTCCCCAAGCAGGGCATGAATCTCACCAGGGTAGAGGGTAAAGTTGACATGATCGTTAGCTAATACGCCGGGAAAACGCAGGACAATATCCTGCATTTCAACAGCGGGAACTGTATTTGTTTCTTCAGGAAAGGTCATGGTCTTCTTTTATCGATAGAGAGATGGCTCTGTTCGAGCCATCTCTCCGAAAGGTTTTGCTCAGGCTAAGGGAGTTCAGCCGTAACGTTCTGGTTCCACCAATACATACCTACGCCATCAGCACAGGGAGCATCTGGACCAGCAAAGCAGTCCAGGTCCACCTGGCGCAGGCTTTCGCCTTCAGCAAGAACGAGGTTGCCTTGGTTGTCGGTGATGGGACCTTTGAAGACGTCGAAGCGGGTCATTGTGCCAGAAAGGAACATGGCAAGTTCATCGCGGACAAGTTGCAGGTCTTCTGCGGGCAAATCTTTGGCACCGGGCATCAGTTCTTGGCCTTCCATGAAGCCATAGAGACCGAGACCGCCGGAATCAGCATCAAAGTAGACAGCTTCACCAGCGAAAGTGCCATCCATGGATTTTTGAACCTCAATAGCATAGAGAGGACCCCAGTTCCAGTACATGGTAGTAAGGCAGGTGTCGAGCGTGCAGTTGTTGATGTAGTCATAGGTGATACCCCATTTGCCGCTAGGGGCTGCAATCGCGGGGGCGGGAGTGTCCGCACCGGTCATCACGACCTGGGCGCCAGCATCAAAGAGGGACTTCGCTGCTTCCTGTTCGATAGTGGGATCATGCCAGGTGTAAATGAAGCGGACATCCAGGGTGCATTCAGGGCAGGTCTTTGCCATACCGAGCGCAAAAGCGTTGCCAAGACGCAGCTCTTCAGGGATGGGGAAGGTCGCCATGTAACCAACCTGGGTGCTCCCGTCAACTTTGGCGCGAGAACCAGCCAGCATACCTGCGAGGTACTTGATATCTTCCATAGCGCCCATGATGTTGCCAAAGTTGGTACCATTGGATTTGTAACCGGAAACATGGAGAAAATCCTTGTCCGGGAATTCACCGGCGACAGTTTCGGTGGCATCCATGAAACCGAAAGAGGTTGTGATAACCATATCAAAACCTTTTCGGGCCAAAGAGCGGGTAACCTGCTCGGAATCGACACCTTCTGCAACATTCTCAACATAGGCAGTGTGGACACCGGGTACATTATCCTGAACATAGAGCCGACCGACATCGTGAGACTGAGACCAGCCACCATCATCGTGGGGTCCAACATAGACGAAAGCCACGTTAAAACAGCCTTCGATTGGAGCAGGCACCTGGTAGGCACCTTCAGCTTCCAAAGCAGATTCTGCCTTGCAGTCCACTGCGACAGGTTCTTCAACTACGGGGGCGGCTGTTTGACAAGCTGCCAGGAACATACTTAATACTAAGAAAATACTGACCAACGTTAACAACTTTTTATTCATCTTTTCTCCTGTTTGGGTGAGTTTGGTGTCTTTGGGGAGTTTTAATGGCATGGCTTTCCTCTCTACTCCTTTGAACGGCATTATCTAATTGTACAACAAAGCGCCAGATTGGGAGAAAATTCGTGAGAAAATTCGTTACTTTTGCTTCTGCTTAATCCCTTTTAAATTAACTGGGACAAGTATCACCTCAAAGTGGAATTCTCTTTGCCTGAAGTTTATAATCATCACAAAAATGGAGGAGAATATGTTCACCAAAGCAAATCAGGAAGTTTATGTGCCCGATGGGAGCAATCCCGAAGAAGCTCTCAGCCGCACAACTCACCTTGCCGTTGCAGCGCACCAGGATGACATTGAAATCATGGCGATCGATGGCATCCTCCAGGGGCTCAAGAACCCTGATGCCCACTTTAGCGGTTGTGTTGTAACTGATGGTCACGGTTCACCCCGGGCTGGCGAGTTTGGCCACGTCAGTGATGATGAAATGGCGCAGATCAGGATAGAAGAACAAAAAGCTGCTGCCCGCCTGGGGCATTACTCCGCCCAGGTCTTTCTTGGGTATACCAGCGCAAGGGTAAAAGACCCCTCAGATTCAGCTCTGGTCGATGACCTCACCAAACTCCTGCAGGCCACTCAACCTGAAATCCTCTACACGCATAACCCCGCCGACAAACACACCACGCACGTGGCAGTGTTCTTGCGCGTTATCGCGGCTCTGCGCCGCCTTCCGAAAGAAATTCGCCCAAAGAAAGTCTACGGCTGCGAGGTCTGGCGCAATCTCGATTGGCTGCCCGATGAAATAAAAACGGTCTTTGATGTTTCTGAAGAACCTGAACTGCAAGCTGCCCTGATTGACGTTTTTGAATCCCAGGTTGAAGGCGGTAAAAATTACACAGAAGCCATTGTTGGACGGCGCATCGCGAACTCCACTTTCTTCGCCTCTCACGTGACTGATAAAGCCACCCGCCTGGCGTACGCTCTCGACCTGACACCGTTAATCGAAGACGATTCCCTTGATGTGATCACCTGGATGCAGGGGAAAATCGCGGAGTTTAATGCGGTCGTGACCGACACACTGGAGTCATTGAGTTAAACAAACTGGTAAATTTTTTGCTGTAGAACTGATCGTCTATCCAGTAAATATGAGACCATTGGTCGGATTCCACTTTTGTTATCATGAACAACACAAAGGATCTGCACACAAAAAGTAGTTTTTTTGAAAAAGTAGGGTGGGTTGGCGTAAAACAAAATTGAATTTTGAAAGAACATAAAAAGCCAACCCACCATTAACACATGCAACACTACTGTACGGTGGGTTGTCTAAAAAAGGCTGGGATTTGGTACAGACTCCATGACGCCAACCCACCCCTACAGCTGCCATTTAGATTCTTCGCAAAAGAGGCTCAGAATGACAGAGATTGCCAGTTCAAAGAGCCCATGCCTAAAATTCAATTAAACAATCCATACCACCACGGCGGCACTTCGAACAGCCGCATGCCATGCCCATAAGCCAGGTACAGTACCGTCCCCAGCAGCAGCACCGCAAGCCCGATTACCGCGTAGTCCCACCAGTGGAACTTAAGCTCGTAAAGCCATGTGCGCTTCTGTTGACCAAACCCCCTCAGATCCATCGCGTTGGCAATATCCTCACTGGACACGATCGCGTTCATCGTCACGGGGATAATCAGAGGCGCGATGCGTCTGATCTTGTTCAAAACGCCGCCTTTTGCAGAGTCCAACTCAAATCCGCGTGCCCGCTGAGCGTCCAGCGTCACCTGAAAATTGCGCGCCAGGGTCGGAATGAAGCGAAATGAGAGCTCCATCGTGTAGGCAAGCCTGTCTGGCAACCCAAGTTTGCGAAATGTCACCCCGTAGGCACGTGAATCCATAGTGTATGGAATCATAATGAAAACCAGGGAGATCGACAAAATTCGCATCAACTGTGCCACTGCAAACCACAGGCGCTCAACAGTCAGCCCAAAAGTCATGTGCCGTCCAAAGAGGTTAAAGCCCTCAGGCCAAACAAGCTGCCCGCCTTCCGGCACGACGCCCCCGGCTCCACCGCCCGTGATAATTGTGTTCACCACAATCATCGTGAAAAGCAAGATGGAGATCATCAGCCATCCGCGTTTGGTATCCTGCCAGGAAAGTTTTGCCGAGGCATACCAGAGTATAGAAAACAAAAAAATGATCGCCAGCAATAATGGATTCCAGGTGCTGGTGGCAGCCAACAGCACTGCAAACGAGAAGATGAATCGAGCCCGCGGATCAATGCGGTCGATCAGACTGTTTCGGTAGCGATAATTCCAGGCGACAAGCATGGTCGGTTACGGTCCAGGCGGCCTGACAGACCGCCTGGACTCATAAAAACTGATTAGCGACCGCTTTGTGTGACAATCGCGGAATACGCGACCATCAACAATGGTAACAACACCAAACCCCAAAGGACATTGGTGATGAAGGCGGGCAGAAAGTTTGCAAAAATGACAGTGTTCATGTCCGCGCCTGAGACCCACATCTCCGAGATGGCAGCCACCCCCATTCCCACGAGCACACCCAACACCACCGAGATTTCAGCCAGCAGGATCGAGCGCCCACCTTTGAAATCGGTGATTAACACAGAGAACAAGCCTGGGATCAAGCCCATGATGCCGTTCCCGAGATCCCACCAGAGCCAAAAACCATAGCCGCTGAGCAAATCGGCAAGGATATTGCCAACAAAACCAGTGATAAATCCCACGATCGGACCAAAAGCGATACCAAAGAACATCGGAATGACCACTGCCGGGCGAATGCCCACATTACCCGCGCCGGGGATCTGCCAGATATTGAATGCCCAGGTGATCACGGCGTAGAGCGCGGCACCGATGGCGGCATACACTACTTCCTTCGTGCCAAATCGCCACAAAGGCTTCTTTTCCTGCTTGATTACTTCATTTGAATACATAACTTCCTCCTTTAAATAATGGTTGATAAAAATATTAACCTGCCAGCTGACTCAAAGTTTCAGCACGCAGGAATTGACCTGTTTGTGCATACATTTGCCGGTTTAATTTGAGCAGCGAAGTTGGGAGCAAACGCCATTGCATTAGCTGCTCATCATCCGCAAAGACCTCGTGCGGACTGCCGTCTGCCACTACTTGCCCACCATAAAGTACAACCACCCGGTTGGCATAAGTTAGTGCCAAATCCAGATCGTGCGTGATGAACAAAATCGCGTCAAATCCGGGAGTCTGCAAAATGGTATCCATGAAGGACTGATAATTCCAATAATCCTGTCCCGCTGTGGGTTCATCCATCATCAAAATACGCGAGCGCATCGAAAGCACCGAAGCAATCGAGACGCGCTTTTGCTGCCCAAACGAGAGCGCCAGAGGAGGTGTGGGCAGTTCCTGTTCAAGATGGACGGCTTCAATTGCCCAGTCCACATTCTCCGTTACCTTTTCTTTGCTCAGCCCCAGGTTTTCTGGTCCGAAAGCCAGCTCTTCTCGCACTGTCGGGGCGAATAACATCTGGCTCGGGCTTTGGAAGACGTAACCAATCGTCCTGGCGGCATTTGCGACAGTGGTTTTCTTTGTCTCCACCCCCTCAAGCAGCACGTGTCCGCTGGTGGGTTTGAGCATCCCCAATGCCTGTTTAACTGTGGTGGTCTTGCCGGAGCCATTATGCCCCAGGATCGCGATCACTTCCCCTGCCCTTACATCCAGGTTGATCCCGTGCAGAACTTCGGGATTATCCGCTTTGTATCGAAAACTGACATCCTGAAAAGAGACCAGCGGCTCACTGGTTGGATCCAGAGCGGGCACAGCCAGGCGGCGTTCTTTAGGCGGAATACCCTTAGCTCGCCTCATAACTGTTTGTGCTGGTAGCTTAATGCGGGTGTAATCCGCGGTTTCCAACAGCCCTTCCACATCACCCTCATAGGTGATGCGCCCGTTATCCATGTAGATGACTTTCTCCGGATTGATCTGCAGCACATCTTCAACCCGATGCTCCACCAGTAGAATGGAAAGTCCTTCGTTTGCCAATTCCCTGAAAGCCAGCAAAGCTTCTCTTGCGGATGCCGGGTCCAGCGATGCCAGCGGCTCATCCAGCAGCAGGATGCCCGGTTCCATTGCGAGCACGCCTGCCAAAGCGACCTTTTGCTTCTCACCGCCAGATGTGTAATGAGTTTCCTTGTCCCTCAGGTGCAAAATATGCAGCCTTTCCAGAGCCTTCTCGGCTTTTGGGATCATCTCTTCGCGGGGCATTCCCTGCGACTCGAGCCCAAAGCAGACCTCGTTGATCACATAGGTGCCTAAAATTTGACGTTCCGGGTCTTGAAGCAGGGTCCCGACATGCTTCGAGATATCCGAGAGCCCCATCCCCTTAACAGATTTCCCGTACAGCTCGATCTCCCCCTGCATAAATCCGCGGTACGTATGAGGGATAAGCCCGTTCACGCAGCGCATCAAGGTCGTCTTACCGCAGCCTGAAGACCCAGCCAGCAAAACCACCTGTCCGGGTTCCAACTGTAAGTTGATGTCCTCAATCGCTGGTGTTCGCCGTGAGTTGTAACGAAAACCAAGGTCTTGAATAACCAGGGGCGGAACTTGCGGTTCAGGCATTGAAGTGGATCCTTACTTTATCATCCAATTTGATGCCATAAGTTTTAGCTGCACTGCCATTCACAACAGCGATCTCAACGAAACCCTCGCTGTCTGTCACAGCCACAAGATCGCCGATTTTTGCATGCCCGTAGGAGGGCAATATTCCTCGAATCACTTGCCCGCTAATAGTTAGCGTGGCACTTTCAAGGTCACTCACCTCTGAAACGCGCACGTCGGTCGAACAGTTGCCAAACACGTCAATGACAACAATGCTGCCCTCAATCCCCTCCTCAGTCTTTACCGGTTTGCGCAAGGGCAACCGTACCGGATCATCGATCACCGTTCCAAGCATTTCCAGCGGAACGCCGGCAGCCAGATGCGCGCCAACCGGCGCAAAGATGTCGCGCCCGTGGAAGGTTGTGTATACCTGCGGCAGCCAGTATTCAGGCTTGTCCAGGTGCACTATGCGAACCTCCAAACCCGCCGCCTCAGCATCCTCCAGCATGGGAGTGATCAAACCGTTATCCGGCATCACGTAGTACTGGTCCCCCAGTTTCGCAGCGATAGCCCGCCGTTTTGTTCCTACCCCGGGATCAATCACTGCAACATGAACTGATCCCTTAGAAAAATATGCCGCTGCGCGCCAAAGCGCAATCGATCCTGTTCGAATATCCTGGGCGGGAATTTCATGGCTGATGTCGGCAATCTTGACATCCGGAGCAATCCCCCAGATCACCCCTTTCATCGTGCCGACAAACCCGTTTTGGTTACCAAAGTCAGTTGTGATTGTGAGAATCGTCATAGCATTAGGTTAACATCGAGTCGGGGTATAGTCAAGTAGTTGAATGGTTCTATTAGCTGATATTGTCGGTAAATTTTCATTGCCGCATAGTATTTTTAACAGTAGATTCACCCCCCCATGTAAACACAATGTGGGTTAAACCACCTGCCTTACACCCTAACATTGAAACAACTTCCGTATACAGTTGTGGCGAAGTGATTATGCAATTTTTCCTCCAGGGTGCCGGGTTGGAGTAAACCCAGCATATGACTAATGTTTTCTTGAAAACCAGAGTGTACACTATGTGCTAACTCATGCACAAAACCTCGTCACTCTATATTTTTGTAAAGACGTAAAGTGTGCTAATATAATAACAGGAAGTAATATGGGAGGTACAGTTGAAAAAGCGATTCTTAATTGTTTTGGCAATGCTACCAATTCTTTCCGTCCTATTTCTATATTCAAACGCTGAAACGAATGTAACGTATGTAATGAGTCAACAGTACCCCATCGGCGAAGAAGCGCTTTTTGATATTTATCAAATTTATCCCATCACTACCCCGACCTTTCCTCCACGATCCAAACAACCCACGTCAATTCCTACTGACAGACCTGTTTACATAACCAACCATGGGCAAATTATCACACTTCCCGATGAATATCTGGGTGCCAGTGATAACCCCATAGAAGTTCAGCCCACCATTCCGGAATATTTACCCATCACCCCCGCAGGAATTATTCCACCAGACACTCGCTATCCGGTGGGAAGTAGTAATACAACCTTCCCTTATTCCGCAGTGGTCCATTATGATAAAACTTGGGCAGATACATATGAAGCAAAATGGTGCACTGGTTCCATGATCAGCCCCAGTACCGTTCTTACCGCCGCCCATTGTGTCTATGATGCTGTAGAGCATATCACTGACCCTTGGGCTGTTAACATTATCGCTTATCCGGGAAAGGATAGTACCTCACCCAATCCGACCCCCTATGGTAGTTGCACTGCACTAGAGGTTTTAGTTCCTAGACAATGGATCGAATATGGACAGCCAAAAGAATACGACAATGCATTCATCCGGCTGAACTGTACAATTGGCTATGATTCCGGGATTTTCGGTTTTCGCACTTATATTGATTCTGATTTCACCACATTTTTAGTAGGCTATCCCGATGATAAAAATTCTGATGGTACAGAAATGTGGTATGGGCTCGGTTCGATGCTGCACTCAGATCCTCTTTTCTCTTATTACAATAATGATACTTTGGGTGGTAACAGTGGGTCTCCGGTGTGGCAGCATGCATACTCTTATTGCTCCAACTGTATCATGGCAGTACATTCTAGATACTTTCCTGATGTTCCTGAAAATGGAGGTCCCAGAGTGGCTGGTGATTTCTACGAGTTTCTGCTTTATGAAAGAGAGTTTATAACACAACAATTATTCCTGCCGATGGTTATAAATTAAATTGGAAAAAGTAAAGTCCTTAAGGAGGATCGTTATGAACAAATTAATTACAGTTCTTTTGTTATCTATGATAATAATGCTCCTCTCTGGCTGCACGCTGGTCCAACGCGAAATTCCCGCACCAACCCCAACCATCGATATTCTTTCCGAGCAGAACTGGCATATCGAGGGCGTGATCTTTAATGTGCGCTCTTATGATCATATTGTTGTCGACTTTGGTGAGATCAAGGATCAACCGAATGAAATTGAGGGTTTTGGGATTGTTACATTCACTGAGGATTGCGTTGTTTGGAAAATAGAGAGTAGTGCGGTGCAGCCTGCATCCTTATCAGCCCTTGCTGTCGGACAGAGGATTAAGATAAGTGCCAAGGAAATTCTGGAAGATTATTCAATAATTGCACAGGAAATACTCATCGTTAGCCCTGGCGCAGTTGAGACCCAGTCTCCCATCTCAACCAGCCTCACCCCCCAATTCATAGGCGCCATCACGTCAATTGACAATTATGTCAAGAACAATCGTACCAAATTGATCCACATGGATGTCATCAGCTCACCGAAATACCCTGAGGTAGAAGAAACGGTTTTTGCACTTGCTACTCACAGCTTGCTTTGGCAGCAGACCGAAACTGGCTACCAATTGATCACAGAAGATGACCTTGCGGTTGGACAGTTTGTCACTATTTTGCTAATGTATGCATATGATGAGGACATCTCCGAAAGTTTTCCATATCACGGGCTGGTTGAAGAGGTGATTGTCCTTCCTTGAGGAAGGTCATGATTTTAAAAAACTCAGTCCTGACTTTATCCCTGCTAATTACGTTCCTGTGTAGGAGTACGGTATTCCAACCTACAAAGGCCGAAACCACCCTTTATAAAAATGTATGTTGTTTGCTGGAAAAACCTAAGATTTTAGCCAGAATGTTGAGGGTGAATCTGACCTAATACGTCATGCACAAAACCTGCGATGTTAGGTTGAATCCCACCCTTAACCATGCAGGAAAGGCTGCACGACCCGATCTTCACTTCTTTCACCCCTCGGTTCTACTGTCCTTGACCTACGGCTGCGCTTCGGCATTGTGGGTAGACAAAGACAGGGGTAGAAACAATTTACTCCCCAAATTCAGCTTACCCAAACATGACACACTCGTAGGGCGGGAGCCAGAGGGTGCCGCCCTCCGTAAATTCCGGCTTGCCAAACAAAATGCTTCTATGATCCAACATGTTTTGCCTGACCACCCACTCAGGGATGGCGTGCTCGCGTTCACTGAAATTCGCCAGGATCAGCAGTTGTTCGCCCTGATTGACCCGGGCAAAACCCAAAACAGATCCACTTCGGGTATCGATTACTTCCAGTTTTCCTCCAGCCAACCCAGGTAAGGCTTTGCGCAGCGCGATCAATTCCCGCATTCCCTGAAAGACACGCCCAGGAATGGTGTTAGCATCCATCCGCTGCGAGTAGCGTTCAGGGTCAGCAGCAGCGCGGTGCACCCAACGGCTGTCGTTCTTGTGTTCAGGATCCTCGAGGTAACTGTAATCGTTCAAAGTCGCAATTTCATCCCCCAGGTAAATCAAGGGAATCCCACCAGCTGTCATCACCACAAAATGCAGCAGGAGAATACGTTTGATGGCTAACTCGACCTCCTCCGGTCCTTCTTCAATCAAGGCTTTTTCAAGCCCAGCCAGTGAGGCGCAAGTGGCTGAGATGCGGCAATCCCCTGTTTTTGGGTTTTCCTGAAAGGGAAGCCCGCGCGCGAAACTGCCCGTGAACCGACCACGGTAGAACTCGTTCAAAAAGCGGCGGTGGTCGTAGGCATTGATACCCAATCTGGCGGCATCCTCGTCCGAAAAAGTCCAGCCAATGTCATCGTGACAGCGAACGTAATTGACCCAGGCGGTTCCTTCAGGGAGTTCAAATCGTTCTTCCAGTGCCTGCGAAAGCAAATTGACCTCACGCGTCGCCAGGCTGTTCCACAGCAGCGCCATCAACAGGGGGTTATAGGAAAGCTGGCATTCCAAAGGGGATATGTACTTGATCACTTCATCCGGATGCACGATTGCTTCAGATTTGAACAGGATGGAAGGGGCAACCACCTGCGTGATGGCATTGAAGCCCTGCAAAATGGTGTGCGCCTCCGGGAGGTTCTCGCAGGAGGTGCCGAGTTCTTTCCAGATAAACGCCACCGCATCCAGCCGGAAGATCTCCACTCCCTGGTTAGCCAGGAAAAGCATCTCTTCGCTGACACGGTTAAAGACCACCGGGTTGCTGTAATCCAGGTCCCATTGATAGGAATGAAAAGTGGTCCAGACCCAGGAGTTGATGTCTTCAAACCAGGTAAAAGCTCCCGGGTGTTCGTCCGGGAAGATTTCTCTCAGATTTTTTTCGTAAAGGTCGGGCACAGTGCGGTCTGGGAAAATGCCGTACATGTCGCGGTAATCCGGGTCGCCTGCTTTGGCTTTGAGTGCCCATTCGTGTTCATCGGAGGTGTGGTTGATCACCAGGTCCAACACCAGGCTGATGCCTGCGGCGCGCAGTTCTCGCGAAAGCAGTGCCAATTCAGCCATGCTACCCAGTGGGGGATGAACTTCCCGGAAAGAGCTGACCGCATAGCCGCCATCGTTTTCAGGTTCAGGCATTTTAAAGAGGGGCATGAGGTGCAAATAAGTCAGTCCGAGCTCTTTGAAATACGGAATTTTGGAGCGGATCCCTTCCAGGTTGCCCGCGAAAAGATCCACATAACACACGCCGCCCAACACCTGGTTGGATTGGAACCAAAGTGGGTTCTGCTCTCGCTGCCGGTCAAGCTCGCGCAAATCTGCAGGTCGTTCGAAAGATGCCTGTGCCATACTTTTCAACAGGTTTTCAAAGTGATAGAGCATGTCATAGCGTTTGCCGTAAAGGCGATGATAAAGTTGGAACAGGTGGTCAAAATGGGTTTCGAGATGCTGTTTAAAAGCCTGCCAGGCTTGTGGGTCTCCTTGAATAGAAACGGTCAGCTCTTGTTCCAAGTTGGGTAAGAGACGTGCCAGCACGCGGCTGGCTTCGCGATGGAGGTCTAAAATTCCAGCTTTCATTGAGCCGCCTCCAAGGCCTGATGCGCCAGGGCAAATGCGCCGTACAAACCCGCTTTGCCTTCCAAGCCAGTCAGGACGATATAAGATTCAAGATGCTGCGCGATCAAGGGTGTCTGCATGTAACCATTGAGTAAAAGTGCAAATTTATCCCGGATCATTGGCAGCAGTTGCTCCTGCGCCATAACGCCGCCGCCCAGGATGATCCTTTCCGGGGCAAGGGCACAGGTCACAGAAACCAGTGCCAGGGCGATGTAATGGGCTTCCAATGCCCAGGCAGGGTGTTTCGGGGGCAGCTGGTCGCCTCTCAATCCCCAGCGTTTTTCAATTGCCGGACCCGAAGCCAGTCCTTCGAAACATGCGCCGTGGAAGGGACAAATCCCCGGGAAGGGATCCTGCTCAGGGTCGCGTGCCAACATGATGTGCCCCATCTCGGGATGCAAGAAGCCGTGCACCAGATTGCCCTCTGCAATCACGCCTGCCCCAATCCCGGTGCCGATGGTGAAATAGACCAGATTTTTCAGTCCTTTGCCCGCTCCCCAGAGGGACTCAGCCAGAACAGCGCCGTTGACATCCGTATCAAAAGCAATGGGCAGATCGAGTCTTTGCTTGAAAAAGCCTACCACATCCGCGCCAGCCCAGCCGGGTTTTGGGGTGGCAAGAATATGCCCATAGCCCTTTGAAGTGGGACGGGGGTCCAGCGGCCCAAAACAGGCAATGCCTAGCGATCGAATGGTGCCAAGGCTGCTTTGCTGCTGGAAAAATTCGGCACATCCAGAGAGTGTTTGATCAGGACTGGTGGTGGGGATGCGCGTTTCAGCCAGGATGTGGTTGTTTTCGTCCGCGACCGCACATACAAACTTAGTTCCCCCACCTTCAATTCCGGCAAATAGAGTTTGAGTCATCAGAACCTCCAAAGTAGAAGGATAGTTTAGCAGTTAATTGTTAGAAAAGGTTAAATGACATGTAGAGTAAAACCTTTCCTGTGCATAAAGTAGTGCGTAAAGTGGACTTTTATCGGAAACATAGTCCTGTTGTAAAAAAAACTGGAGAGGCAATTCGTTAGAGGTGGTTCCAAGTTCACAGGTGCAGACACTCGCTCTAAGTTTGTCCCATGCCGATCACTGTCTCTACTGCTTATCTGATCCCAAATAGCCAGGTTGTGGGGCGTTGGGACCAGTCGGAACATTGGGCTTGTCCGGACCCAATGGTTTCAGCCAGACAAAAGCGTAGGGCGCAAGCGCGTAATCGCCAGGCAGGATGGTTTCACCGGTGAGGAGGTCGGTGAACGCCGCGGCCGTTTCCGGGATCCAGCCGCTCACTTCCTCTCCCCTCAGATTGTTCAGCACCACCACCCGTTCCCCTTGCCAGGATCGCTGGTAGGCAACAATTGCCTTGGAATCAAAACTGAAGGCTTTCCAGGCAAAATCTCCTCTGCCAAAAAGGGCGTGTTCCTTCCGCACCCTGATCATGTGCCGCAGGCGGTTAAGCAAAGAGTCCGGGTCAGCTTCCTGTGCCGCGACGTTCACCCATTGATACCCGTAAACTTCATCTTTGATCACCGGCGCGTACAGTTTCGCGGGATCCGCGTCTGAAAATCCGGCGTTCAGCGAGCCATCCCACTGCATTGGCGTGCGCAATCCATTCCGGTCAAACAGGTCCACGTCATCCCCCATGCCAATTTCATCCCCATAGTACAGGAAGGGCGAGCCCACCATTGTCAGCAGCATCGAGTGCATCAACAGTATTTTCCGCTGGTCATTTTCCATCAAAGGCGCCAATCTTCGCCGGATGCCCATGTTGATCCGCTGCTTTGGATCAGGCGCATAAAACTCCCACATCCACTGGCGTTCTTCCGGGGTTACCATCTCGAGCGTCAGTTCGTCATGGCAGCGCAAGAAGCTCCCCCACTGACAGCCTTCCGGCAAAACGGGCGTGCGAGCCAGGATCTCCTCAATCGGTGTGCGGTCCGCCTTCGCCAGCGCCATAAACAGCCGCGGCATGAGCGGAAAATGGAAGTTCATGTGCATTTCATCTCCGTCGCCAAAATACTCAATCACATCCTCTGGCCACTGGTTTGCTTCGCTCAGTAGGAGCGTGTCGGGGCTGTATTCATCCACAAATTTGCGCATCCTTTTCAAGAAAGCGTGCGTTTCGGGCAAATTTTCACAATTCGTGCCTTCCCGCTCAAACAGGTACGGCGGGGCATCTACGCGCAGTCCATCCGCCCCCAAATCAATCCAAAACCTGACCACATCCAGCATTGCCTGCTGGACTTCTTCGTTATCGTAATTCAGATCAGGCTGGGTTGAATAAAACCTGTGCCAAAAGTACTGCCCCCTCAATGGGTCATAAGTCCAGTTGGAGCTTTCCGTGTCAGTAAAAATGATCCTTGCGTCTGTGTATTTCTGATCGGTGTCAGACCAAACATACCAATCACGATATTTTGTGTGCTGCGGGTGCTGCGGATCACGCGATGCCTGGAACCAAAGGTGTTGGTCGGAGGTATGATTTGGGATGATCTCCACAATAATCTTCAGACCCCGTTCGTGAGCCTGTTCAATCAGCGTTTTGAAGTCGTCCAGATTGCCATAAGCAGGGAATATGTCACAAAAATCGCTCACGTCATAGCCATCATCTCGCAGCGGAGAAGGCATAATCGGCAGAAGCCAGATCGCATCCACCCCCAAGGCTTTTATGTAACCCAATTTGGAAGTCAAACCCGGTAAGTCCCCCCAGCCGTCAGCGTCCGAATCCTTGAAGGCACGGGTATTGAGTTCCATAAAAATAGCATCTTTGTACCATGGGGTTTCTTGAAGCATGGTGAACCTCTTACATCACTTTATTTTTAACAAATTTTATTCTCTTAAAATGAGGGGGCGTTACAAAACAAGCATGGAAAGAAATTCCATCGGCATTTTGAACCAACCTCCCGCATTTAACCATAGGCAAGGGTTCTGTTGAATCAATCACGCTGGTCCCAAAAGAACCAGCGTGATGATTAAGAGCTAACCTTTGACCGAGCCGGCCATCATGCCGCGTACGAAGTAACGCTGCAATCCCAGGAATACGAGTAAAGGCAGAATCATACTGACAAAAGCTGCCGAGGTCATCAAGTGCCAGTCCTGTCCCTTTTCTCCAACCAAACTGGCAACCGCGATGGTAACCGTCTGGTTCTTCTCTCCCAGGAAGACCAGGGCAACCAGGTAGTCGTTCCAGAGCCACAGGAACTGGAAGATGGCGAAGGATGCCAGAGCAGGAACGGACAGAGGCAGAATCAGTTTAGTAAAGATGGTGAAGTTGGAAGCTCCGTCAATGTAGGAGGATTCCAACAATTCACGGGGAATAGTGCTAATGTAATTGAAGAGCAGGTAGGTAGCCAACGGCAGACCAAAGCCAGTATGCGCCAACCAGATGCCCAAAAACGTACCATTGAGTCCCATGCTCACATAATCCTTGAGGACAGGAACCAGGGCAATCTGCAAAGGCACTACCAGCAAAGCCACAATGATGGTAAAGATGATGTTCCGGCCGGGGAACTCCAGCCAGGCAAAGCCGAATGCGGCGAATGCCGCAATCAGGATTGGGATAATCGTGCCTGGAATGGTGACTGCCAACGAGTTGAGGAAAGCGCCACCCAGATTGTTCCCGGTACGGGTGATGGTTTGTCCTTCAGCGTTTTTATAACTGATCGTTTTTCCACCGATCACGTCCGAGTAGTTTTTTAAGGTCAGATTGGTTGCAAAACCGACCCAACGTCTCTCAGAAACAATAGCGGTCCGAGTGCGTTTATTGCCATACCAGGAAATCAGACGGCCGTCATCCAATTCAACCGTATTGCGAAACTCTTCGAAGGTGGCGGTTTTGCCTAATATTTCAAAGGGACCATCGAGGTCTACAGATTCCGGGAGGACGATACGCTCCACCTCAACATTCTCTTTGTGGGGGAAAACCTGCCACCAGCCACTGCGGAAGATATCTTCGCTGGGGCGGAACGAGGTAATCAGAATGCCGAGTATGGGAATCAACCAGATGACACAAATCACGATCAGGATGAAATTGTTCCAAAAGGCGGACTTTTCCTTGGCGGTTTTTAAGGTTTTCTTAGCCATCAGAACCCCCTTCTTGATTTACTAAATTGGCGAACATTATTGAAAATAATCGGTGTGACGAGCAACAGCAGCACAATAGCGATGGCCGAGGCTTTGCCCGCGTCGTTATAGGTAAAGCTTTGCAGGTAAAACTCATTAGCAATCACGTTAGTGCCGTTGTTACCACCAGTCATCACGCGTACGATGTCAAAAGTCTTCAGACTAAAGATCACAATAGTAGTGGTTACCGTCAGCAGGGTCCCTTTAATATAGGGCACAATGATTGAGAAAAAGGCTTTTATCTCGGAGGCACCATCGATACGAGCCGCTTCCAACAATTCAGCTGGCACGCCTTTGATAGCGCTGGAGAGAATCACCATGGCATAGCCAGTCTGCAGCCAAATCATGATGATAATGAGTAAAAAGTTGTTCCACGGTGAAAGACTCAACCACGGTTGTGGCGTGCCTCCCAGTGCTGTGACGATTGCATTCAACAAGCCAATTTCCTGGATACCCACGCCAGTGCCTTTATAGGTGTAAATGAACTTCCAGATAACACCGGCTCCAACAAAAGAGATCGCCATGGGTGTAAAGATGATTGACTTATAAATCACTTCAGCTCTGGTGCGGTCTGCCAGGGTTGCGATCAGCAATCCCAGCCCCACACTGAAAGCCGTGCCAAATACCAGCCACAACAAGTTGTTTCGGAAGGTTTCGAGCATGCGCGGATCGGTGAAAGCAAATATGTAATTGTCAAATCCGACCCATTCGGTTCCCAAATAGTTTCGGAAACTGGCAATCAATGAGCGAAACACCGGGATTGCCAGGAACCATGCCATAATTGCCACTGCTGGACCCACAAAAACAAACGGCTGCAGCACTCTGGAAGCTTTTTTGGGCAATTTCATGACAAGCCAGTTAGTGACCACATAGAGCAAGGCAACACCGCCAACACCCCAAACAATCGCCACTAAAACTTGAACAATTTGGGGAGCTTGAGCTCTTTGAAGAAATAAATATCCCTGCCACAAAACCAAAAAAGTCACGGCAGGGACGAAAATAGATACCAGAATTTGACCCAGAGTGGTGCCAAACCACGTAAGAATCTTGTTTATCCTATTATTGCCATCTGGTGTTGGTGTTTTAGCTTCTATTACACTCATCCAGTCACCTCCTCATCTGTTTGGAGTTTTTTTCTGGAGAGCAGGCTTGGATCTGGTGCCTGCTCTCCATTTATTCATGCTAACTTAATCTGGCTCCAGAATTACTTGGGCCAGGAAGCATCAATCTGCTGCAGGGCTTCCTGCCGTGTGATTGAGCCGGAAACGTAATCGGTCATGTACTTCCAGAAGGTACCAGCACCAACAGCACCGGGCATCATGTCTGAGCCGTCGAAGCGGAAGGTGGTGGCGTTGCGGATGGTTTCAGCTACGCCGCGGGTCACAGGATCCACATACCATTCAAGGTCAGCATCGTTGTGGGTCAGGATGGCGCCGCCCTGCTCAACCCAAACCTTGAGGGATTCACCGGTCGAGAAGTACTGGATAACTGCGCGCACTTCGGGACGATCATTGAAGACGGCATAGATATCTCCAGCACCAAGTACTGGGCTGCCATGTTCTTCTTTAATACCAGGCAGGTAGAAGAAGGAATAGTCTACACCCGGAACAGCCTCTTCGGGGAAGAAGGTGGTCACAAAGTTACCCTGTCGGTTGAACCAGCATTTGGGCGGGTTTTCGAACATGGGTTTGGGGGCATCACCAAAGTTGATGGTGGGGATGGCAGCACGACCGCCATAGACATAGGCGTCATTGAACCAGATGGCTTCGATGTAATCAAGCACTTCATTCATTTCCGGTGAGTCAAACTTGAGTTCACCAGCGACCCATTTGTCGTAAGCATCAGCTCCAGCCACACGCAGCATCAGGTCTTCGATCCAGTCGGTCATGGTCCAGCCAGTAGCCGCACCAGATTCAATGCCGATACACCAGGGGGTGTCGCCATCAGAAGCGATATCAGCGGTGAGTTGCATCATCTCATCCCAAGTAGTCGGGACTGTGTAACCAGCCTCATCGAAAGCCTTTTTGGGATAGAAAACGAAGGACTTACCATTGGCACGTGCCCAGATACCAGCAACAATGTCGCCATTGGGGCCGGTCATGGTGGCCAGATCTTGCCATGCCTGACTGTAGTTGGTCTTGATCCAGTCAGGATTGATCAGGGTGTTCATATCAATGGCATAACCCTTTTCTACGGCATATCTTAACAAACCAGGTTGCGGATAGTCGACGATATCAGGACGATCGCCACCATCCAGGCGGATGTTGATGCTGGCTTCAAATTCCTTGGAGCCAGTATATTGAATATCGATGCCGGTTGCATCTTCAAATGCCTTGATGCTGTCATTAAAAACGACCTCATCCTGGTCAGTGAATGGACCAGCCATTGTAACAACTTTGCCACTGTACATGCCCGCATAAGCATTGGCAAGTTCCTGTCCTTGTGGGAGGGCCGCCACCGTTTCGGCAGGTACTTCCACAACAGGTTCTTCAGCAGGGGCCGCCTGGCAAGCACCAAGCAGCATAGTCGCAATTAGCAATATTGCTAGTGCTGACCAAATAGTATTTTTCTTAAACATAGTTTCTCCTTTGAAAAATTATTGATCGTTGAAACAACTTACAAACTTGGCAGACTTCTTCTCAGCTCCTCTTTTTCCTCTCCTTCCTATCTCCCGTGAAGATTCACGAGGGATTAAACGTGTGGGTAGAGTAACCGAGCGGAACTCGGGCATTTCTCCACGCATCAAACGAGTAAGCAAATTGTACGATTCAATGGCAATCTCTTGCCCCGATACAGTCACTGATGTGAGTGTCGGTGTGACAAAAGATGCCAGTGGAATGTCGTCAAAGCCAACAACTGAAACGTCCTCTGGGATCGATAATCCGGCTTCGCCCAGGGCTGAATAGGCGCCCAGAGCGACGTTATCACTTGCTACAAAAACAGCTGTAAACTCCTGGGCTGATTCAATCAGGGATTTCATTTGTCGATAACCGCTTTGGATATCAAAATCCGCTTCGCGCACTAACTCAGGAATAAATTCAACACCAGCCTTTTGAAGCGCTGATTTGTAACCCTCCAGTCTTTGAGTGGCTGAGGTGTAAGGTAAAGCGGCGTTGGTGATACAGGCAATGGACCTATGCCCTAACTCGAGCAAATGGTTTACGGCGGTCTCAGCCGCTGTAATATTGTCCACATCGACCGAATGCAGAGAGGAACCGGGGATGTAGCCCATCACTACCACCGGGATATCCGCTTCTTCCAAGGCTCGCAGCCCTGGGTCATCCAGGCGAGGGGTCATAAGGATTATACCGTCGATGTGATGTGCCCGGGTAAGTTCAAGGTAGCTTTGCAATTGTTGACCCGGCTCAACCCATTCCAGCAATAAGCCCTGCGAATTTTCTTTAAGTGCATCTAAAAGCCCACTTAATATCTGGGGAAGAAAGGGATCAGAAGCAATATATTGCGGAGCACGGCTGATGATAAGACCGATATTTTTTGTTTGATTGGATGCGAGCGCTTTGGCGGACGCGTTCGGGTAGTAAGCCAGTTGCTGGGCAGCCAGACGGACTTTTTCTGCCGTTTCCGGGCGGATTGAGAAGCGATGGACGTCATTCAGGACAAAAGAGACAGTAGTTCTTGATACTCCTGCCAGGTCTGCCACGTCCTGACTGGTAACTCTTCTACTCATTAGTTTCCTTAGCAACTATTAACGCGCGTTAGTAATGATTAACAATAGGATAACAAATTTAGACCCGAATGTCAATACCGAAATAATTTTCTACGCGAAACAGCTCCTGATCAATCCTTAGAAATTGCACAAAAAAGGTCCTAAATCCGCATTTCCTTTTATAATCTACCCACAACACCTATGTCCAATCGCATCCGCTACCTTGTTTCGAATATATTCCGCATCCGCCCTGAGGATAATGTCCCTGCGTCCGTGGCGAAGAATTTCCGCCATAACGCCATCATCAACACCTTGGACGTTAGTTTTTTCTTCATGGCCGACAGCTTTTGGAATATCAACACCATTATGCCTGTCTTCGCTGCCACCCTCACCGACAACCCTTTTCTCATTGGTCTCATGCCCGCTATCGTCAACGCCGGCTGGTTTTTGCCTCAAATGTTTATCGCCTCCAGGGTCACGCACACCCGAAAGATTCTGCCTCTCTCGATCCGCCTGGGCGCTCTTGAAAGAACTCCCTATGTGCTTTTTCCGTTTCTCGCGCTTGCTATCCCTAATATCGGCAAATCTACTGCCCTCATCCTCCTCATCCTGCTCACGACCTGGCGTGGGATTGCCGGCGGTATGTCAGCCCTGCCCTGGCAGGAGGTTATGGCTCGCGTTATTCCCATCAGCCATCGTGGGCGCTTTTTTGGTTTTTCGCGTGTCTTTGGTCAGGGAGCTGGCATTCTCGGGTCTATCGTCAGCGGTATCATCCTCGCCAAGTTAAGTTATCCACATAACTACGCCCTGGGCTTTGGCATAGCAGTCATCATCCAATGGCTCTCATACGCCTGCTACATCCAGAATCGCGAACCTGAACTGGAGCAGGTGAACCCACCTGCCTCTAATACTGAACTCCCAAAACCTAAAAGGATATCGATCGACTTTAGTATGTTTGGGCGAGTTCTAAAAAAAGATACCAATTTCCGTCTTTATCTGATCGCCCGCTCTATTTCTTTCATCGGCAATATGGCTACTGCCTTCATCGCGGTTTATGCCATCAAAACCTTCCACCTTCCAGATGAGCAGGCGGCTGTCTTCACAGGCGTCATTCTCGCCAGCGGTGTGCTGGGTTATGCTTTCTGGGGTGCTGTTGGCGACCGCATCGGTCCCAAAAAAATCATGGTTTTATCCTTTATCTGCTGGTTTTCCGCCCTTCTTGTTGCCATCGTCAGTAAAAACATCTGGCTTTATTACCTGGTCTTTGCTTTATTTGGTCTCTATCAATCCGGAGTTGGCGTTGGCGACAGTATGCTCATCATGGAACTGGGCGAAGAATCGCTCAGACCCACCTACCTCGGCATGGGCCGCACCCTGACGGGTTCCTTCCTGCTGCTTGCTCCTGTCCTCGCGGGTTTGCTGGTAGGGCGATTCGATTACACTGTCATGTTTATCGTGTCAGCTTTCTTCATCGCCATCGCCACTTTACTGATGACCCGCGTTAGAGATGTTCCCCGGAGGAGATGATCCGCGAGGCATTATCCGACCAAAAAGACCCCGAATTGGGGCCTTATTACAATTAGGCGTAGGGTGGTCATAGAACATTGGTCTACACTTATCTGAAAATAGCCAACCCACCACAAAAGGCAAACCAATTCGTCACGCAATAAAGGCTTCCAATAACGCCCTGCGCGTGAAAGATAAAACCATCAACATGATGAACTCGCACTTGCCAACAAAAAAGACCCCGGTTCGGAGGACTTCATTAAATTAGGCGTAGGATTGGTTGGCGTCGAAGAACATTAGTCTAGACTCATATTCCAATAGTCACCCCACCGCAAGAAAAATGCCTAACCTGCATCTGGATCCAAGAATCGTAGGGTGGGTTGGCGTCATAGAGCATAGACCCAAACCTCTCTGATAATAGCCAACCCACCAAAAATAGTAATTGTCATTCTGAGCCTCTTTTGCGAAGAATCTGATTATTAGTGATCAGAATATTCACCGCATTCAGGATAACAAGACCCACCCCCTTTATCCTCCTTCCTCGACGAAGTGCCCATCAGGGTGGGGGATTAGGAAAAGCCCTGCCTTGGGGTCATTCGTTATCTGTCATTGCGACTGCTTGCGTACAGAGTAAGCACGAAGCAATCTAAACTGTTTGCNNAAACACCTAACCCCCTCCGCTTCGCTGGTAACAACTGCATTTTGCAACCTCCACCATTTCTGACATTCCATCATTTTAGATTGCTTACGAAATAGTACACTACGTGTCACAAAAGAAGTTCGCAATGACAGTTCCTGATCGTGCCGGTTTCACCTTCCCTGGTTTTTAATCCAGGGCGACCGTGCACGGGAATTGACCGAAGGTCTCCATATGACCTTTCCCGTCATAGTGAGATACGAAGTAATTTAAACTGAGAATCACCTGATTCAATTTCACACATAAACGTTATCAACAATTACTTCTCAACCAAAAAGACCCCGAATTGGGGTCTTTTTGATTTACCAACTATTTGTTTTAGATAAAGAAATGCGTGTTCGAGTTGCTGGCTGCCGCTGCCATAGTTGCCACACCTGCCAACTCCACCCCATCGATCAGCTCTTCTTGCCGGATACCCATCAATTCCATCGACATCTGGCACGCCAGCATTTTGACACCGTTTGCCTGGGCGGTTTTGATCATCTCAGGCAGAGATTCCACGTTATTCTTGCGCAT
>DDWY01000065.1 GCA_002347705.1 Anaerolineaceae bacterium UBA2274
TCATGATTTATCGTGGCATCCGCAAGGAGACGGGGAACCCAATTCTCCTGTCCGCGTCGGACGTTCCGCGCATCAGCGCAGCCGATGCTATAGCGGCTGTCCGGGAGCAGAAAGCAATTCTGTTAGATACCCGCACAGCATCTCAGTATGAAGCCAGCCACGCTTGGGGAAGCATCAGCATGCCTTTTGCTGAAATCGAATCCTGGGTTGATACGCTTGATAAAGAAGCCTGGTACATCACTTACTGCACCTGACCGGCTGAAAATACGAGCGCTGGTGCGGCGTTCATCATGCTGAAAGATGGCTATCGGAAGGTAGAAGCCGTGCTTGGCGGCTATGATGCGCTGATCGAAGCCGGTTTTCCTACTGAACCATAATCTATAAGCGGAATTGACCCGTACGGTGGGGGCTTGCTCCCTCCGCCGACAATTCTTTCAGTAGGCCGGGTTGCGTATTTCAACCCGTCTTGATTATTGAGAGACCTCAAGGTCAACTGCCCCGTATGGCTGACACCCGAACTATCAGTGGTGGTTTAATTTTGCCTGGAAAGTTCTTTTTGCTCTCTATCAAGACGTTTCTTCAGGGTTAGAAGATGCAGGATATATGCGCCCAGAAGCCCAAAAATCACCAGGTAGCCAGTGATAAAGTACGAAAGATTAGTCATCCAACACCTCTCCAAATTCCAGAACTTCGGTTTGCGCCCTGAGGATTTCAAGCTCGGATTCGCGCGCTGCCAGCAGAGATCGATGCCAAAGCAAAGCTGCAAACAGGACGGTAAATGCAATAATGCTTACAGCCATAGTTTGGTACATGGCGGGGATCATGGCCATATCGCCAGTGTCGGCGCCAAAGATGGTGGGATGAATGGTGCGAAGCAGGCGGGATGAAAAGAAGGTGAGCGGGACGCTGGCAAAGCCGATAATGGCATAAACGGAGCCAAAACGGGCGCGCTTTTCAGGGTTGTCCACTCCCCGCCGCAAGAGCAGGTAACCGATGTAGGTGAAAGCCATAATCGTCATGGTGGTCAGGCGGGGATCCCAGGTCCACCAGGTGTTCCAAATAGGTTTCGCCCAGATCATGCCGGAGAAATTTGCGATCGCCGTGAAAAGCAAGCCGATTTCCACCGCAGAAAATGCAATGAAGTCATACTTGAGCTGCTTTTTGTTGAGGTAAAGGATGCCGCAAACCGCCGCAACCAGGAAAGCCAGCATGCCAATCCAGGCGGCACTGACATGGAAGTAGAACACTTTCTGGACAATGCCCATGTTGAGTTCGATGGGGGCATAGAACAGCACCATGGCAAAAGCTGCCAGAACCAACAGGAAGGCTAAAAAGCTGAGAAGTTTTAGATTTTTATTCACGAATAACATATTCAAACACCATAATAGATACTGTAGTGACAATGATACCGTAAGCCGCCAGAAAAACCAACCAGGCCTGCACATCCATCAGCGGTGCACCGGCAAGAATGCCGCCCGCCGCTTTTACGACTGCCATATTGACGGGCATCAGAATGGGGAAAAGAAGAATGGGCAAGAGCAGATCGCGCATGCGGGTCTGCACGGTCATACCGGCGATCAGTGTGCCAGCAGCACTGTAGCACCAAGCACCCAGCACCAAAACCAGGATGAAACCTGCATTAAAAAGGGATTGGTTATAGAGCAGGGAGTAGATCGGCAGGATGAGCACGCTGACGAAGAGCATCACGAGCCAGTTGGTGAGCATCTTGCCGAAGTAAATCGCGGAGACATCCGGCACTGCCATCACCAACGCATCAAAACAGCCCTGGTCTTGCTCAGCGATAAATGAGCGGTTGAGGCCGAGCGTGCCGGCAAAGACAATCACCACCCAGATGATACCTGAGGCAATTTCAGCCCGATTGACTGGCGAGAGCTCAATAGCGTAGTTAAAAATAAAGAGGGTCAGGATGGCAAAAGCGAACATGGCGGTGAGCATGTCTTTGCTGCGCCATTCCTGCAGCAGGTCCTTCCAGACCAGGGTGCGGACGGAGTGCAGCCAGTCTTTCATGCTGCTGCCCTCTTTTGCGCGGATAGGGGCTTGGCAAGTTTTTCCGCAAGCCAGGTCTCAAGATTTTCGAGCGAGAGGTTTTCGTTTGTGAGTTCATCAGAAACCCTACCCCGGGCAAGGAAAGCAAAGCGACTGCTGATAGGCAGGGCATGCGAGAGATCGTGGGTGGTCATGAGGATGATGCAACCCTGCTGTTTCTGCTCAAGCATAAGCTGATTGAAAATCTGGCTGCCCTGCAGGTCGAGACCGGTGTAGGGCTCGTCCAGGAGCAGGATGCGGGGAGAGTGCAGCAGCGCGCGGGCAATGGTGAGGCGCTGCTTCATGCCGCGCGAATAAGCCCTGACTGGTTTACCGCCAAAGCGCTGCATACCAACTTGCGCCAATGCAGCCTCAAGGGCGGTTTCATCATCCGCCAGCTGGTAGAGACGGGCGTAAAAACGCAGGTTTTCGATCCCGGTGAGGTGTTCATAGAGAAATGGCTGATGCATGACCAAGCCAATATTGCTACGCGCATGAGATTCGGCATAATCGATTTGCTGATTGTTCAGCCAGACAGAGCCAGTTTCGGGTTTGAGCAGCCCGGCTAGGATCCGCAGGAGGGTGGTTTTGCCTGCGCCGTTGCGCCCAAGCAGGCAAAGCAGCTCGCCCGGTTGCAGCTCGAGGTCCAACGAGTTCAGGACGTGGTGCTGACCAAATGATTTAGCTATCTGCCGAATAGCGAGGGTCATTAACGGGGTAACTCCTGCTCTTGTTCATCGACATATCCAGGTTGCAGCGACTTCCAGGGCATACTGGCAGCCAGAACTGCACCGAGGACCATCAAGAGCGCGCCAATCCACATAAAGTTGACCAGGGGATTATCAGAAGCCTGGATGGTAACGTAGCCCATCATGCTGTTGTAGTCCAACAGCAACGTGTAGAAATCCCCTCGCAGGGTGGACTGTTTATCGGGAATGCTGACGTATTGACCGCGGTTTTCATAAAGGTGCTGCCCTGGATAGAGCTTAGCGACAGTCTTGCCATCTTTCCAAAGCACGAGTTCAGCTTCGATCGTCAGGTATTCGGGGTTTTCATACTCCGTGGTGAGTTGGACGAATTCCACCTCATAGGATCGCAAAGGCATTTTGTCACCGGGGATCATGGTGCCCTGGATGCTTCCGGAGAGAGCTTCCATTCCCACGATACCGAGAGCAATTAGTAGAACACCAGTATGGACAAACCAGGCGCCATAGCGGGCACGTTGACCCCACCAGCGTTTACCTGCCTCGTGAGGAGATCTGAAATCACGCAGGGTAAGAGCCAGCATCAGCAGCAGGCCAAAACCAACCACGAAGAGCACCAGTAGTGCCAGCCAGGATTTTGTCAGCAAGAAATATGACACGGCTGTCAGGAAGATAGACAGGATCAGGGGGATGACAGCTGATTTTCCCAACTGCCTGATCGCGTTAATACTCCAGGCACTGAGCGGGCAGACAGCCATCAGAGCAGCCAGGAGGATAAAAAGTGGAGTTGCGGCTTGGTCGAAGAAAGTACGATCCAGACCGATCTGGGTACCGGTCAGGACGCCAGTGACAAGGGGATAAGCCAGACCATAGAAACACACAATGGTCAGTGAAATCAGAATAACGTTGGTGTAGAGGAAAGCTGCGTCGCGCGTGACCAGGGAAGTTAGTTCCCATCCAGAATAAAGACGACGCCAGCGCCAGGCAAGCAGAGCAACAGAGACCCCAACCAAAGCCAGTGTCAGAATCGTGAGGGGAAGGGAAATGTTACTCTCCCCAAATGCATGCACGGAATTTAGCAAACCAGCACGGGTGATGAGAATGCTGAAAATGACCAGAGTGTAGGTCAGCAAGATCAGGACGAAGTTGAAGCGCTGGAAGATTTTGCGCTGCTTTTGCAACAGCAGACTGTGAAGCAACCCTGTGCTGGTGAGCCAGGGAAGGAGAGAGGCTGTCTCAACCGGATCCCAAGCCCAGTAGCCGCCCCAACCAAGCACATCGTAAGACCACCAACTTCCCAGCACGATACCAGCGGTCAGCAGAATCCAGGCAGAAAGCAGCCAAAGACGGGTCTCGCCAAGCAGACCTTCGCCAGATTCATTCCTGATGAGATAAGAGAGGGCAATGCTGAAAGGCACCAGGAAGAGCGCAAATCCCAAGTATAGGATGGGCGGATGGATAACCATGCCCCAGTGGCGCAGGAGAGGATTCAACCCAAAACCAGAAAGCCCGCCATAAACAGTTGCGCCCGCAGCAGGTGAGAAAACTCCTTCGAGGATATTCCCGGCGTCAGTCAGCCATACCCGGCTGAATGGGTTTTCAACAAAGAGCGAAAGCGCGCCAAAAAATAGCAAGTTTAAAGAAGTGAACAGAAAAGACCAGCCATCCTGGATCTGACGGCGGACATGTAGTGAGATGAATAAGACCAGGTTGAGAGTCCAGCCCCAGAAAAAGAGGGACCCCGCCTGCCCCCCCCAGACTGCAGTCATTTTCAGGATGGTAGGCATGACTGAATTCACCACAGAGACAACATAGGAGATGGAGTAATCCTGCAGCACTTGCATCGACATAAGCGTAAGCAGACTGAGGGTATGCAGACCAAAGGAAAGGCTTGCCAGGGTGATGGACGATTTTGTCAGAATTGTCTGGCGTTTGATGAGTTGGAATATGGTGAGGATAAGGGCAGTGAGCATCACCAGCATGGAAGCAGCAAATGAAATTAGACCAAGGTAGAACATATTAACCTTTTCAGACGGATTAGTTGCCGGCCTGGTTTGGCAGGGCGGATTCGTATTTTGAGGGGCATTTCAGCAACAGTTCTTTTGCCTGGAAAATGCCGTTAGCGTCAAGGGAGCCCGAAACGATTGCCTGGGCTTCATGCTTCAGGAGATCTGGTTTCACCCCGTTGTAGTGGATCGTGATGCGCGGCAGGCTTGAATCCGCAGCCGCTTGTTCCAGAACCACAGCCATGCCTCCCATCTCAGTGATGACACGATGGTCGCCAGGAATTTGGGCCACCTCAAAGGTGAGGTCAAGCGTTTGGGGATCATAGACAATGGTATCTCCCAGAACAACGCCCGACATGCGGACATTCCGACCGGTCATGTCAGTCTCGCCAGACTGAAGCTCGGATACGGTCAGAAAGTATTGGGTGCTGGAGCGTGTGGTAGCAATAAGCAGCGCAATCAGTGCAACCGCAATCACCAGCCCCGCAATGAGTGTTTTTCGATTTGTTTTTTTCAAAGAAGATCCTCTGTTTTTTATCTATTCTAACGTATTTATCAGGGCAACTGATCGCTTCCAGAAGTGGTAGCTTCGTGGTTACAATTCACGTCCAAGTGATCAAGGAATTTGATCTTGGATAGATTGTTAATATTTTCATTGTTAATATTTTCACATTGACACCTAACAGGTTACAATTATAATAATCTTTGTATAATTAACATACGGTAAGCAATTTTACCAACATTTAAGGAGAGTACTGAATGAAGAAAAAGAGCTTTTTTTTACTGATTGCTGTCTTTGCGGCTGCGCTATTAGTGTGGGTCGGTTGCACCACGTTGCAAGCTACTGATGCCGCAAGCGCGTCCATTGAAGACGTTACTGCCAAGTGGGAGGGATCAGGTCACGCTGACATGACTTCGGAAGCCTTCAACCACTGGAACGAAGATGATCCAGCCGAAATACCCGCGAATTGCGCAAAGTGTCATAGCACCTCAGGTTTCCGTGATTATGTTGGGGCAGATGGCTCTGGCGCAGGTTCGGTTGAGATGGCTGGAAAAATCCAGGATCCTGTCAGCTGCACCGCTTGCCACAGCACGGCAGCACACGAACTGGATTCTGTAAAATTCCCCTCAGGTGAGGAAATTACGGGAACTGGCTCATCCTCAGTCTGCATGACCTGTCACGGTGGTATGGGATCGGGCGCGTCAGTTGCAGGTGTTACCAGCGGCAAGGCAGAAGACGAACCCATCGGCGATCAGGCAATTATGGGCAACCACTATTTCGCAGCAGCGGCTGTGCATGCTGGCTCTGACGGCGGCAACGGATTCGAGTACGAAGGCAAGACTTACGTTGGCACCTTCACCCACGCTCCAGGCGTAGAGACCTGCACATCCTGCCACGATCCGCACTCCCTGCACACTCGCAAACCTGAGAATGCTGACACAAATCTTTGCCAGACCTGCCATTCCACTGTAACCGGCTTTCAAGATTACAAGACGGTCACAATGTCCAAGGTCGATTACGACGGCGACGGTGTTGTTGAGAGCATGTACGATGAAATCGAAGGTATGAAAGCCGTGCTGCATCAGGCCATGAGCCAGTATTCAGCCAAGGTTGGTGATGGAACCATGTTTGGTTTTTACGGAGATGCATACCCTTACTCCTTTATCGACACTAACAAAGACGGTCAGATTTCAGAGGACGAAGCTATTTTCCCAAATCAATACAAATTGTTCACGCCTCGTCTGCTGAAGGCTGCGTATAACTACATGTTCACTGTCAAAGAACCCGGTGCCTACATCCACAACGCCAAGTATGTGCTGCAGTTGATGTTTGACTCGATTGAAGATCTCTCTGCGGTAAGCGGCGTGACTACTGACAGCCTGATTCGACCTTAGGCAGACCGAAAGGAATATGGATAATCCCATGAAATCTGCAACAAGAAGGGTCATTTTTTACATAATTTACGTCGTCTTGCTGGTTTTACCGGCAGTTGCGATGATGATTGCTTGGATCCCACGCGACATCATTGTCAATATTTCTGTTCTGTTAGGCTTCATCGGGTTGGCATTGGCTGGGCTCCAGCTGATTCCCATCGCCAAGATGAACTGGCTGGCAGACGTACTGGACATGGACAAGGTCTACAGCTCGCATCATATCCTTTCGATTTTCGCGATTGTGTTGGTGGCGTTGCATCCGATCATTCTGCTGGTTACAAACAAGGTATTTCGCACCGGTTTTACTCTGAACTCAGGCTGGATCGGTCTGGCTGGATTGGTACTGATTGGGCTGACATCTGCCTTTCGGAAAAACATCAAGCTTGATTATGTGCCCTGGCTGGGTCTCCACAATTTGCTGACCGCAGTGATCCTTGTATTTGGTCTCTGGCACATGTTCAAGGTTAACTACTACATGGAGATCCCGCTCGTGAAGTGGGTATGGTTCATCGAAATAGCGATCTGGGCTTTGTTGATCATTTACATCCGCGTGATACACCCTGTCAAAGTGGGCAAAAAACCTTTCAAAGTCGAGTCGGTGGAAGCGGAACCAAACGCTGTTTACACCCTCAATCTGCTGCCCGACGGGCATGCTGGTATCCCATTCAAGGCTGGCCAGATCGCCTGGATCAGCACAGGCAACAGCCCATGGGTTTTGAGCCGTAACCCCTTCAGCTACGCGGGTTCCGATGTTGCCCCTGGTGGCCGTGTACGGTTTGCAATCAAGGAAGCGGGCGACTTCACCAGCACTATCAAGGACCTGAAGCCGGGAGACAGGGTGTTCGTGGATGGTCCTTACGGACAATTTAACCTGCAGAAAGATAATACGCAAAAAGGCATTGTTTTAATTGCGGGTGGTATTGGCGTGGCGCCAGTCATGTCAATCGTGAACAGCCTTGCAGACACAAATGACAAACGCCCGGTATATGTGTTCTATGGGGATTATAACGAAGATACCGCTCTGTACCAGGACGAATTTGCTGCCGCAGCGGAGAAAATCAATCTTAAATTCTTCACTGTGCTTGAAAAACCGCTCAACGAAGACTATCCCTACCCTGGTTACATCACATCTGATTTGATGGCGAGCGTTCTTCCGGAAAATTATAAGGACATGTTCTTCTTCGTATGCGGTCCGGAACCAATGCTGAGGGCGATGGAAAAGAATTTCGTCAAGCTTGGGATTGCCAAAAGCAACGTGTACACAGGTATCAAATCGAGCCAGGTCCACATCGAAAACTTCGAAATGGCATAAACTTAATTGTTTGTCAAAAAAGACCGCGAGAATTCGCGGTCTTTTTTGTCTGAAACTTTGGCTCATGGGGGTATTTTCTGCGTGTATTTGATGATGCCGATGGCAAAAGCGGAATTTGATCCATGTTGGGTTTTTGGGCAAAATTTTTGACGCTGGAGGGCAACCCAGTTAGTACACGCATTCACTATTCCCCAACTCAGGGGGTTTCTTTCATCATTCATAATTGTCGACCTCTCTCTAAAACCCAGGCTTAACCAAGATATCGCAATTAAAATTGATTTCGAGGTTCAGAAGCGGTCAGTGAACGAGCTGGAACCAGATCCTGGATTGTTGTTATCCATGCCACATCGGCTACACTTCAAACTCGAGATTAAAAACAAAACTATTTTGTCATTTTGAGACTATCACCCTGTATAATAATTACTATGCGCATTAATAGCGAGGCTGCCTTGATGTCCGTGTAAGTGGTCCGGTCCACAACTGTGCCCATGGGCACAGTTGTTGTGGTGGTGCCGCCGACAGAGCCTGGCGTTTTTCTTCAATTATGGGGCAGGGGCAATCCTAAAGACCCGCTACCAGGTTTAGGGAGCATCATCCAGCACCCGCCAGCAAACAGGCCTTCTTTTACCAATGTTCTTACCCCCCAACTGAAGGGGGCTTGCGCCAATGCAATCGCCTGGGCGTACGCTCTGGTTGAGCAAAAATCCATGAACGCGAGAAGGCCTTTATGCGTTTGACAGCGATTTATCCAATTGGGCTAATGGTTTAGAAGGGTTCCAGATTGGCTATAAAAGCAAAACCCGACTTCATGCGATCAAGATCGAAGTCGGGTCAGGTAATCCAGCCTGTATGAACCCGGTTCTCACCGATCTCCAGAGTACGCAGCCTCCCTGTGAGACCGTGTGATGGTTTTGACCCTTAGGTCTCCTCGTATGTTGGGAACCCCGTCCCTCCAACATATGGTGTGGAGTCGAACGTGCAAAGTCTTACCCTGCGGGATGCTTCTACCTGAAAAGATTATCGGGTTGGGTTGACACGGTTGTCAAGACAATGATGGTTTATAGTTGGTTTAGGGTAATTTTTTCTTTTTTTATCAAGCGAACCAATTCGGGTGGCAGGGGCAGACCACCGTGTCAAGACAATGATTGTTTACCGTGTCTGCCTGGGTGATCACCCTCTTAAAGGGGAAGTTTCCCAAGGAGTTATATCTAAGCGTTCAACATCCAGGGTAAGGTCGAAAGCTGTACAAAACCCTTCCTTAATGGATACCTTGGCCTTACAAGGTTTTTGGGTGGGGTTGACGCCTGCGTCAACTAAGCAGACGTGGAACGGGCAGGTCTGTTCCCTACAATGGTCTTATAGCAAGTAGTGGTTGTATCGTCCCCGAGGGCTGTAAACGATCACCGCGGATAATACGTAAATGATCTTACCCAGCCAGACAACATTCCAGAATAAATTCCAATATAGCCGAATCAGCTACGCACCCTGGACAGAGGCCAAAAAACCAGCCTTTGGAACGGTTGGTCTAAATTTGTACTTCGGGTTCTCTCGTATTACTTCAGGCTTTCAAGACGCTGCTTCAAAGCTGCGGTCAGGGTCTCCATGCGGGCGACTAGTTGGCGGGCTTCTTCGCGATCTACATCCCCCAACAACGCGTCAGCAATGGATCCGGGTTTGTCATCAGCTGGCAGGTCTTCCATGCCGTTGAGCAACCTGCGCAGACTTCGGGCAGATTTGGTGGTGGGGTCGAGAGGTATCCGCGCTTTTCGGCCAAGCTCATGCCCGGATTGACGTTCCAGGAAAGCGTGCACATCCTGGTAGGTGCGTCCTTCATGGCTGGCATAAAACCCAACCGCATCCGGCCAAAGTGCACGATCATATTGCATAATTTCGCGTAAGACCCTCTCAGGCATTTCGGATTGATCGGCAAGTTCAAGTTCTTTTTCATCCAGCTCAAAAAATTTCATCAACCTGCCGAAATACGTGCGTTCCATCTGAAGGGTTTTCTGCAGCAGCTCCCTGGTTTCGTCATCAAGGCGCACATCTGCAACACGGCGGAAGAAAGCTGTCTCAGACTCAGTCTCACCCGGTTTTATCTGGTGCGATTCAAGCACCAGGCGGGCGGCAGCCCGGGCTTTGCCAACCGGGGTCAGTGCCTTATAGGCCATGTTTTCAGCTATTTGCTTTTCAATCGATGGCTGATTATCAATCAATGCCAGCACGTACGGTTCAGTGACCTGACCTTCAAGCACAGCTTTGATTGCGGTTGCCCAGAAACGTCGTTCACCTGTCAGCATCCTGAAAACATCGTGACCATTTTCGCTGACCACCTGCCCGGTTACCGGTTTAATCTGACCTGTATCGTGCAAAGAATCACCCAGCACAGTAAGTTCAGCGATCTCGTGTGCGATCAGGCGATCGTTGCGTGCTAATTCAAACCAATTCCGAACCACTTCATTCCAGGTTGCTTTACCAGAATAGAAATTCTTGCGAAGCGCGAGCGGAAGAATCAGGCGCGCCTGGAAGCGATCTGGACGGACCATCGACAGAGGAACACGATAAACACTCTGACGGTGATTGACCATCTTGGGGGTGTTTGGGTCGTAATTCTCTTGCGTTTCAGCGCTGGCGTTAAAAGCATCAGAAGTGACGCTTATCAAGTTGTCGAAGTGGGGTTTTTCGGTTTTTGCCATGGTTTCTCCTCAAATAGGTGTGCCGGATCGAGTCCAAGCGGCTAACTGTGCCCACGGGCACATCAGGCTGCTCCGAGTTTGCCCAAGACTGCGTCGACCAGATTGGAAAGGCAGCGATACGCCTGCGATTTTTCCGGACAGTACGAGAACACGTCATATCCGGCAGTGGTGGCAGCAGAAATATCCGCGAGATCCTTGATATAGGGCAAGAGAATTGGCCCATACATACGTTCCATGTCTTCAATCACATCACGCGATTGCCGTCTGATCATCCTGAAGCGCGATGGGATGATGCCGAGCACTTCAAGGTCAGGGTTGGTGGTTTTGCGCACATTGTCGATCATGCGCAGGATGTCTGCCAAACCAATCAGGCTGAGTCCATCTGGTTCGATAGGTATCAGCACGTGGCTGCTGGCAACCAGGGAATTCATGGGCAACATGCCAGCTGAAGGTGGGTTGTCAATAATAATGTGGGAGTAATCATCGCGGATGGGTTCGAGGAAATATGTAAGCTGAAAGTCGGGATCTTCACGATCTTTAAGAGCGGCCTCCAATCCTTCCATTCTGGCTTTGTTGGTGCGAAAAAGCTTGACTTTCTCGCTGCGATTTCGAGGGAGGAGGGAGTCCACTATCAGCGATTCGCTGGCTCCGTAACCTTTTTCCAGTGCCTTGGGATAGTTATTTTCCGCAGTGATAACGGGAATAAACTTGTCTTCAAAGCCGCCGCCCATAGCAGTAATGGTTGCCGAAAGTTGGTCGTCCATATCAATCAGCAGAACCGGCTTGCTGCCTGGTTTGCGGGAACCGTGGGTTGCCAGACCCGCAGCCAGATTAACACTGATAGTGGACTTGCCAACCCCACCCTTGCGATTGATCAGAGATATAATAGCCATTAGACCCTCATCCGATTTTTGTTATAATCTTGCACTTTTTCATTTTACCTTACTTTTGCTTTTTTTCAAGCTGGTCTTGCTTTTTGAATCTTTTTTATCTTCCACTTTATCGAACTTGGCTATAATAATTAAGTACTTGACTTAACTACGTGCAAGTGCTAAGCTACAAGCATCAAATAATACGGTGGTGAAGATGTTAAGCAGCTCTGATTTCTTGCATGCCCAATTCCTTGAAAACCCTTTCAGGCGTTACGGTGACACACGTTTCTTTTATCCAAACCTGGCTGAGCAACGCAAGGTGCTTGAGGTGGCTCATGGTTTCATTGCAGACCAAAAAGATCCCTCCAAGAACCTGGGCGTGATTGCCGGGCCAAGCGGTGGTGGCAAGAGCATGCTGGCAATGAAGCTGGCTGAAACCCACTTCACATTCGAGCAGAGAGGGCAAGTGTTGGGACTCTATATGAACACCAACACCCTGACCGAACCGCGGCATTTCCTGATGGCCGTAATTGAAACCTTGTCCCTGCCCTCTTCCAGATCAAACGCCAATCGGATTGAAAGTATTTTTGAGCGGCTGGAGGGAAGCGAGGATCAGCTGTTGATCGTATTGGATGGTCCACCGATTGACCAGGATTATCTCAACCAGATGCTGGCCTGGTCGGTGGAACATAATCAAAAAATCAAGACCATTATCTTCTTGCAGGATATCAACAACAACACCAGCAACATCGGCTCCCTGAACCAATTCCTGGGCTTGTACGTGCCATTCCGTGCGCCTGAAGTGGTAGAGGTTGCTTCCCTGCTCTACGCGCGCATGATGTCCGCCGGACATCCCGATCCGCTGAAGCTAATCCCCCAGGAAACCATGTTCAACCTGGCTGAGCAAGCACGCGGCTCACTGAGTGAGGCTCTTCAGTTGGGTAATGAACATTTGGAGAAACTGCTCGAAGATCAAAAAAGCAGTCTGCGCATGGGTATCTTCCCGTTCCGCCCAAGTGCCGCCGAGTAGGATTAGTGTTTTTTGACCGGAGATGACCGGTGCAATAAAAATGAATGAAAACGGCTGGACTGAGATCTTAGAATCCTTGGCTGGGCTGGAAAATGATCAGCTTCAGAGCTTGTTAGATTCCTGCAAACTCAGTTTTGACGGCAATTTCATCATTGAGGCAGAAGAGACTGTTTATTCAAGTCTGTGTCAGTACTATCCCCTGATCGAAACTCTTGTCCAGGATAAAACCGGGAAACACTTGCGCCTGAACCTTGAAAAAAGTGTGCCCATGGGCACAGATTCGTCCTCCGTACACGTCGAAATCGCTGCCGCTAACGTGACGGATGCGATCCTGAAACCCGACTCGATCGCCGCGGTGCCCTCTTATCTCCTGCGCTTCGTGCCTTACGTGGGTTCATCAGCGGTGTTGATTGCCACTGCCCTCCGCCAGGCGTTTTACCGCGCCTCACGCGAGCACGGCGCTGATCAACTCTATCCACGCCAGGATGACAAGGTCACGATCAATGTCCAGTCTCTGCTGAAAACTCTGGGAAATGTTTTCAGCCGGGCAAAATTTTTCCGCGTCTTTCAGCAGGGTGACATGGATTGGTTTGTGCAAAGGGCTGAACCAAAACACCGCGTTGCCAATGGGCATATCCAGCGCGAACCCAACACTTATCTCTACCGCGGCTTGGTCCTCACCCCTGGTGACGCGCAGGATCTCTATGAGTGGCTGCTTGCCGAAGGTCTATCATTTGATCCATTGGCAGTGCTTTCCAAGGCTATTACTATCCCCCGGGACCAAATCCTTGCCTTCCCTTATCGCTTACCTTCCAAACCAGATGCTGCCCTCTTCACCGAGCCAGCCAATGTGCATCAGGTTGTCAGCCGTGCCCTTGCGCCTAAAACCATGGACCCCACTCTGGCTGGATTATGCGACCGCTTGGCGAGCCACCTGATCCGCCCGGAAAGCTTCCTGGCTATACCTTGGTACTGGTTCCAGCGGGTTTTACCCGAATTGGGAGATGACCTCGGCGTGCTCTACCTGATGTGCAAAAATTGCTGTTACGTGGACTGGGCGCGCGGAAAAGACCGCAACACCTTCTGGGTGCCTGGCGGTCTGCCCACCCTGCAGGGCTGGATCCGTTCGGAAACCCTCCCCAAGCGCATTCCCCTCGCCAAGCCAAGCAAACGCGGTCGCCCGAAAGCAACTGAAATCAACCCCGATTCCGCCTACACCAGGCAGTGGCGGCAGGTAAATCGCAACCTCGCCAGCCAGTACCTCTGCCGGCTGGACACGCGCAGCAGTGATAACGGTATCGATTGGCACCTGCAGGTTTCTGATGTTCAACTGACTGCCGCCGATGAGTCCTTGAAACAGGCCTTATACGCCTTCCTGTTTGCCCCTCCCGACCCGGTCAGCCCGGAATTGCTCAGCGATTATGCCTCGGACGAACAATGGCAGCACCTTATGTTGCGAAACGCTCAAGTAAATCCGCTGCGATTATGTCATTTTGAGACATTAGTAAAAGCAGGAATATGTCAGAATGAGACTTTGGACTCCGAGCAAATATGTCATTTTGACACCTTAGTAGATGGATTAAATTATTATTTTGAGACTCTCATTGAGGCCGAAATTTGTCAGTTTGACACGATAATTAAGATACTTAATAAGCTTAAATATGCCCCATTCTTCAAGCAAAAAACTATTCCAACCAATATAACTTCTGAGATGGATGGTTTGGATCTTGAGATGAGTAAAGAATCTCCAGCTGAATTGAAAAAGGACTGGGACTACCACAATTTGATGGGGGGGATCAACCCCGAATTGCGAAACAGGATCCAGAAACTGGGTCTTGAGAAAAAATTCCTGGCATGGCTGATCGCGGGAAGTCTGAACGCTGATATCCATAGCCCGGTCAGCTTTGCAATTGCCGCGACCCTTGAAAACCAGCAAAGTGCTGCCGCACCGGCTGCCCGCCTGGCAGATCTGCCAGCAGATGAGCTGAGCAGATTGCTACGCAAAACCATCAACAGAATAAAGCAAAACTACCTGGGTCCTGTGATGAACGGCGGTGCGGCAAGTGAGGATCTTGAGTCCCTGCTGCAATCAACCCCGGATAGACAACAACGCTTCAAGCTGCTTCGCCGCCTGGCTGATACCCTCGGCCTGGAAGGCTAACCCCTTTTTTTGATATTGGTAATTTCGCGCCTGCCCTATGACGGGATTTGATGGTTTAAGCACCTTCTCCGAATCAGAACATTTTCCTGGAAAGCCAGGTTTTGCATAGCTTTTGGCTGCGGTAGGGGAGGGATTCCCGGGTGTGTTGGCCGGTGGACTGCCAACAGTGAAGGGCTGATAAGCCTTCTTTGGTTGGTTAGGTAATTTGGGACTTGGATCCCAAAAATATGCGCGTAGCCACGAAGCAATAAAGGTAAGGTGAGTGCGAATCAACGGGGTGCGGAATGCGACCAGCGCTGTTTGAGATTTGAAACAATTAATTATGCGCGTAGCCACCATAATATGATCGTTGAAGGCTCCTGTGGCAGAATTCTTGAGTAACATAATCACGGTTATTCTTCGCGAAGCGGAAAAGGTTATGTGTGTGAATCTCTCGCGCTTCTTTCATGCAAACAGGTTAGATTGCTTCGTTCCTACTCTGTACGCAAGCAGTCGCAATCACAGAAGGGCAGGTTACCCGGTCTACGTCACTGTCATTGCGATCCTCTTTAAATTATGTCACAGCGTACCCGCAGGGTATTGCGAACCTCTTTTAATTCTGTCATTGCGAACTTCTTTTGTGAAGCAATCTAAACTGCTGGAAACCCAGGAAGGCTTGAGGTAACAGGGCCTCGCTTATCCCTCGCAAAGTGGAAAAGGCTATTTCTGTGTGAATCTCTCACGCTACTTAAATGCAAACAGCGTAGATTGCTTCGTCCCTACTCTGTACGCAAGTAGTCGCAATACCCAAAGGGCACGACGTGACAGAAAAAACAGTCATGCTAAAGTAAATAATCGCATGGCTAAAACATATTATGTCTACATCATCACAGACAGCTCCCACCAAACCTTATATACTGGCATAACCAACAATCTGCCACGACGCATCTGGCAGCATAAGAATGGTCAGGGTGGGGGGTTCACATCCCGTTATAAATCAAAATACCTGGTGTATTATGCAGAGACAAATGATGTGTGCAGTGCCATCGCTGAGGAGAAAAGGATTAAGGGGGGAAGCCGCGCTAAAAAGATTGCGTTGATCGAACAGCAAAATCCAGAGTGGAAAGACTTGTCAGCTGATTGGTAAGCACGGTGAAGATTTGTCTTTACTCTGCGATTGATAACCTCTTTTGATCTGTCATTGCGAACTTCTTTTGTGAAGCAATCTAAACTTCCGGTAGACCAATACGTTTGAGGTAGCAAGATCACAGTCAAAAATCACGAAGTGTTTGTGAACCTCTCGCGAAGCTTAAGTGCAAATAGTTTAGATTGCTTCGTCCCTCGCAATGACAGGAGGATACGATCAGGAAGCATTTTAATCCTCTCACGTTTCTTGCGGACTAACAGTTTAAATTGCTTCATCCATACTCTGTACGCAAGCAGTCGCAATCACAGAAGGGCAGGATGTCCGGTCTACCTCACTGTCGTTGCAAACCTCTTTTAAATCTGTCACATCGTACCCGTAGGGTAGTGCAAACTTCTTTAAATCCTGTCACAGCGTACCCGCAGGGTATTGCGAACCTCTTTTGTGAAGCAATCTAAACTACTGGAATCCCACGAAGGCTTGAATGCCAGAACCACACTTTCCCTCGCGAAGCGTAAAAGGTTAGGTGTTTGTGAACGTCTTACGTTGCTCGAGTGCAACCAGTTTAAATTGCTTCATCCATACTCTGTACGCAAGCAGTCGCAATGACAAAGACTCCAACCAATGCATTCCAATGATTGCCCTTAGGCAAGGGTATAATCAGAGAAACACAAGAATACTGGAGGCTTTTAATGGATTATGCCTTGATCATGGCAGGTGGTGCTGGCACGCGTTTGTGGCCGCTGAGTCGTGAACATCTCCCCAAACCCGCCCTTCGTCTTTATGGCGACAAAAGTATGTTTGAAATTGCAGTCGAAAGGCTCTTGCCTCTGTTCTCACCGGATAAAATCCTGGTAGTAGCCAGCGCTGATCACAACCAGGTCTTGCATGAGCAAGTCCCATCCATCCCTGAAGCCAACTTTATTGTTGAGCCGGAAGGCCGTGGTACGGCACCGGCGATCGGTTTGGCAGCTATTCACCTGGAAACCCGTGACCCCGATGCAACCATGGCGGTACTGACGGCGGACCATATCATTGGCAAACCGGAGGTCTTCAGGTCAGTCATCAGCTCTGCTCTGGCTTTTGCCAAGGATGAATACCTCGTCACGCTTGGCATCAAACCTACCTGGCCGTCGACCTCCTATGGCTACATCGAGCAAGCAGAACTTCTGGGGGAGAAACTGGGTTTCAAGGCATACAAAGCGGAGCGTTTTGTGGAAAAGCCGATTGCCCAAAATGCGCAGCGGATGGTTAACCTGGGAAAGTACTCCTGGAATAGCGGTATGTTTATCTGGCAAGTGGATCGGATCATGGGGGAATTCAAGTGGCAGATGCCGGATCTGTATGCGCGCCTGATGCGCATAGCCGAAAAAATCGGGACTGAGCAATATGATGCGGTTTTAAACGAATTGTGGCCGGGCATTGCCAAACAGACAATTGACTACGGCATCATGGAAAATGCCAAACGGGTGATCGTTTTGCCGGCAGACATGGATTGGCTGGATGTGGGCACCTGGAACAGCCTCAAGACCGTACTCGACTCGGATGAGAAGGGCAACAGTAAAAGTGGCGAAGTAATACTTCGGGATTCAGAAAATTCGATGGTCATTGGCGGCAAGCGCCTCGTGGCTGGGATTGGGTTGGAAAACCTGATCATTGTGGATACTCCCGATGCACTCCTGGTGTGCGACATGGCTCATGCCGGAGAGGTGAAGGCTTTTGTGGAATATCTGAAGGAAATTGGACGTCAGGATTTGGCGTAGGATCAGCTGATAGAGAATAGCTCGTAGCTGGTAGGGGAGGTTAACGTGCACCAAGCGCATGGCGTCAGAGAACGGGAACTTGCCAGGTTTCGGTCATAGTCTGCCTACCTGAAAAACCGCTGTTATTCAGCATCAATGGAGACCGATCTATCGCGGATTTGCCTCTAACGCGCTTCAAGCACCTTGAGTTTGTAGAGTTCCTCCACTGCCAGCGCAACTTTGGTTACCGAAGCATCACGCGTGGTGGGATAAACAAAGTAAGTGTCATCCAGGGTGCTGACGTCGATGCAGTCCATTTTCTTGTCGATGTAGTTGTATTCAATGTGGATCGAGTACAAAGAGGGGACCGTCTTCACGACTTCGAACTTGTCACCCAAATACTCTCCGCGCAGGATGATGCCATCCATATCATGCCGCAACCAACCCTTGCCCATCTGGACAAAACCATCGCTGTTGGGCAGGGAATCCACCAGAACTTCACATTCCAGAGCATAAGTGCCGGCTTCGATCTCACGCCGGACGTTCGCCCGCTCCCATTCGTACCAGTCAGGGGGATGGGGGAATTCCGTGTCGCCTTCAACAGCCTGGAGTTGACCATACTCGGTTAATTGCCAGTGTTTGCCGCAGGCTTCGCAGAAAATTTCACTTCCCTGGCTGTTCATGCGGTACTCCGTCTGGCAGTGGGGGCACTGGTATAGCACACGATGCAGCCCTTCAGCACGGTCAGGGGCGTCCTGAACGATTTTATTTTCGAACTGCCAGGCAAAGTCGTCGTATTCGAAACCTTCCTCGACACGCTGCTGGATGGTTTTTGCGTCGAGCGTTTCAACTTCCTGCTGGGTGAGCAGCAGTTTTAGCTCTGTGGAGGTTGGAACGTCGCGATTAATTTGATTCCAAGAAGGTTCGTTGATGTGATGTCCGTGTGAGATCAAGGTTACGACTGGAACTTTCAAAAAGCGAATCATTTTGCCCAGAGATTCTGGCAGGATCGCGTCTGTGCCGATCAGGGAATAGCGGGCTTCAGGATAATAAGCGACGATCTGGTTCTGTTTGAGCAATTTGACTGTCTGCCGGATCAGCTCGAGATCGTTAACAAATTTGCGTTTGGCAATACAGCCGACCTCACGCATGATCCACTCACGCCCGATGAAGCCATCCAGTGCGACTACGTAGTTGGCACGCTTTGGGAAGATGGCAGCGGTCATGACTTTAAAGTCGAAAAAACTGTTATGGTTGCAAAGTAACAAGTAAGGAGGCTTGACGCCCTGTAAATCACGGTAAAAGTGCGTTTTATGCTTCCAGACGTCAGGATAACTGAGCGCCCAGGCGACTGGAGTCAAATATCTGGCTTGGGGCTTGACTTCTTTGAAGAAGTCATAGCGCGGGAAGTCGGCAATTTTTGTATTTGCCAGCTTCTGGTTGTAGTTCCCCATGACATTGTCGGTAAAAGTGCCCATTATTAAACTCTCCGTAAAGGGTTCGCCGTCGCAAGTCCGGAGACCCTGAATATGTAAACATTAACTTGTAAACTTTGAAATAGTTGCAAGCCCTTAATTTCACAAGTATTTTACCCGATGTGGATGTTTTCAGTGGTGGAGGAAGAACGAAGACGCAGACATTTAAGGGTGAGAGTGTAGATAAGCTCAGCAATACCAGATTTGTGCCAGATCATACTGGACAAAAGAGAAACTTTGGTTGTACCAGGCGAAAGCATGCTTTAGTTCGGGTTATAATAAATTACCGAAAATATGAAAGGAGTTTTGAATGAAAGGTAAACCTGAAATTATTGAAAAACTGAACTACTTGCTGGCGGATGAGTTGACAGCTGTCAACCAGTATTTTGTTCATGCTGAAGAATGTGGAGATTGGGGTTATGAAGCCCTGCACGAAAGCATTGAAAAGCGCTCGATCGGTGAGATGAAACATGCTGAGAAGTTGATCTCGAGGATCCTTTTCCTTGGGGGCACACCAGTGGTAGATAAGCTTAACAAGATCCAGATTGCTGATACCGTTCCGGGTATGCTTGAAAATGACAAAAAAGCTGAAGAAGACGCGATTAAGGATTACAACGAAGCCATAAAACTCGCGTCAGACTTATTGGATAACGGCACCAAGGAACTACTTGAAGGAATCCTGAGGGATGAAGAAGAGCATATAGATTACATCGAGGCACAGCTTGAGCAAATCGAGCAAATGGGTCTTGAGCAGTATCTGACCACAGTGAAGTAAGCGGAGGAAGCATGAAAGGCACTGAAAAAGTAATTGAAACATTAAATGGTTTGCTGCGTGAAGAGCTAACTGCTATCAGCCAGTATATGGTCCATGCTGAGATGTACGAGGATTGGGCTTATGAGAAGCTCGGTGAAGCTGAAGAACATCGCGCCATTGAGGAAATGAAGCATGCAGAGACCCTAATTGAACGGATTCTGTTCCTGGAAGGGCGCCCGATCGTCAGCGAGCTCGATGCCATTCATATCGGCAAGACTGTGGATGAAATGCTCAAAAATGACCTCATCCTGGAGACTGATGCCGTTAGAATGTACAACGAAGCGATCAAACTGGTGGTTTCTGAAAAAGATAACCAAACCAAAAAGGTTTTGGAAAAGATTCTGTCAGATGAAGAAGAACATGTGGACTTCTTTGAAGAGCAAATTGGTCAGATTGAGCAGATGACACTGCCCTTCTATCTTTCCACGATTAAATAGCACCTTTTCAAGCAAAAGACCCTGGCACAGCCGGGGTCTTTTTTTGTTAGGTTTCGTTTGACATCCTGTGACCTTAAAGCGGTAAAATCAGTGGGAGTTTTTTAATGACTACTTTGCTGCTCATCATCATCTACATTGCTTTCATCAGCCTTGGGCTGCCCGATTCGATGCTTGGGGCTGCCTGGCCAGTGATGCAGGGCGAGCTCGGGCTGCCGCTTGCGGGGGCTGGGCTGGTCTCGATGATTGTTTCAGGCAGCACCATCATCTCGAGTCTGTTTAGCGGTGTGTTGATCCGCCGTTTGGGGACGGGCAAGCTGACGCTAATTAGCGTGTTGATGACCGCCCTGGCACTGTTGGGATATTCTTTCAGCCAGAATTATCTTTGGCTCTGCATTATCGCGTTCCCGCTAGGATTAGGCGCAGGCGCGGTGGATGCGGCGCTGAATGATTTTGTGGCGCGCAACTTTGCGGCGCGGCATATGAACTGGCTTCACAGCTTTTGGGGTGTGGGTGCCACGACTGGTCCGTTGATCATGGCTTTCATGCTTAATCAGACGGGTCGCTGGCAGATGGGCTACCGTACCGTCGCGATCGTCCAGTTCACATTGGTCGCAATACTTGCAATCTCGCTGCCCTTATGGCGGCGTTTTCCCACACCACCCTCACCGCCAACAGCCACAGGTAAGGGTAAGGGGCAGAAAATCCGTGGGATGACCCCAAATCTGGTGGCATTTTTTGCGTATTGTGCGGTGGAAGCCAGCACGGGGCTGTGGGCGGCCAGCTTTCTGGTGGAGCAGCGTGGGCTCAGCAGCGTTTTGGCGGCTGGAGGGGCTTCAGCTTACTATCTGGGGATCACCCTGGGAAGATTCCTCAATGGTTTTCTTTCATCCCATTTTGACGCAAAAAACCTGGTGCGGGGTGGGCAGGCGATGATCTTGCTGGGTATTAGCCTGTTGTTCCTGCCCTTACCGATATTGAGCCTTGCGGGTCTGATGATCATTGGTTTGGGTTGCGCGCCTATTTATCCAACCCTATTGCACGAAACCCCACGCCGGTTTGGCGCGGAAAACTCAGCCAGTCTGATGGGCATACAGATGGCAACCGCCTATGTTGGTCTGACGCTGATGCCGCCGCTACTGGGATTAACCGTCGACCGCTTTGGTTTACAGCTCTATCCGTTAGGGCTGCTTTTGCTGGCATTGATGTTGACCATTGGGACAGAGCGGTTAAACAAAGTTTTGGCAGAGCAAAATATCTGACAGGGGTTATACAAACATTATAAAGTTGGAAGGCTTCTATTAAAATTTCAATGATGGTTGAATGAGATAGGAGTTGACCATGAAAAAGCAAATCCCAAAGAAAGACGAAGACCCACAAATGTATCCCCCTGATCCTTGTGCGGATACAGCCCAAGCTCAAAAGACACATCCCAAAACAGCGGTTGAGGGCGGACCGATTTACCGAACCGATATCCCCAAGAACATACCACCAAATATTCCGTTGAAATAGCATGACTTTTCATGCACTACGAAACCGGGAGTAACCATTCGCTCCCGGTTTTTGTTTCACTGTTGTCTTTTGAAGATGACAATCCATATCATACCCGACGGGCTTGTTCAGGAAAATGCGATGATATCAGTTGGGGGGGTGACCAAGCCCCTCCATACGGCTGGGCTTTAGTCCAGCCGCGATGTCTGGAAATATTGATGTTTGCGATGTAAGAAAAGTTTGCCGGGTTCAAATGCGGAACCCGGCCTACGAAAAACCTTATGAAAACACCCCTAATACGACGGATTGGAGTGGGAGATTTCGATCTCCTTCACGCAGATAAAGCGCGGCACTTTCAGCGCGGTTGGGTTACGGCGGCCGTAGCTGCTGGACACATTATAGGCAACCTGCTCATTGCTCACCCACTGCACCCGCTCGCCAAAGAAATCACTGAATTTCTGGGTCAGGCGCACATTGTAGGGCACCTGCACGCTTCCATCCTTCTTCAAAAACAGCGCGCCAAAGCGGCTGGATCCGGTCACCATGCCCTGGGTTGGGTTGACCACGTTCATGTAATGAATGTAAGGCACGTAGAGGATGTCTTCTTCGCGCGGCATTTCGAGCAAGTCTTTTAGTGTCGCGACCGATTTTTCTCCGCCATCCATCACCAGGCTGGCATGGGTGACGTCGTGCCCAGTGGGGGTTTTCCCGAATTCGTCGGCTGAATCCTGGTCCCACATAAAAGCCTGGAAGCGTCCTTCTGCAATTAAGGGGAAGGGTTTTCTTTCCAAGCCATAGCGGTCAGCATTTTGAGCGTAGATCTCTACTTCTCGCGGGTCATCCAAGAGATTGATTTTTTCTGAAAACAGGTGTTTGCCCTGATCTTCTTCCTTCAGGAACGAATACCCCTGCATGAGGGCACCGCCGGTCATGCCGTAGTAAGCCATGATGTTGCTCAATTCAGCGGTAGCCGCCGGCCCGAGCACAACCGTATACTTGCCCACCGGCAGTTGAACGCTCTGGTCTTCCTGATAATGCTTCACCAGCAAGGCAAGATCAGCATGCAAGCCTTCTGCATCCAGGTCGCTCTTCTTTTGGGCACTTTGCTCAGCGTTGACCTCCCATTTCAGACTTTCGGAGGATAGAACAGCAGTGATTTGCGCGTCTGTAGAGCGGAAGGTTTGGCTGTGCTCGTTGGCTGTGCTGATCTGAGCAGTGGTGGTTGTTCCGCTGCTGAAGATGCCGCTCAATTTCACGTCATCGTTTTCCAAGCCTTCCGCAAGAGTGTTGAAATAGGCCAGACGTTCTTCGTTAGTCAGAGCGGCTAAAGCCGGGTCGAAGGCACGCTCGTCAAGCACATCCTTTTCATAGACGGGGAAGGTGGGCTCATAGCTGAGCGCCTGAGCGTGAGGCAGCATTTCCACCAGGGCGTCCAAACCTTTTTCCATACTTTCGAAATCAGATGGATCGGCAATCATGCTATAACTGACTTTTTTCCGACCGTCGAAAGCGATGAAGTCCAGCGAGATCAGGTGCTCATTGGTGTTGAGCGAAATCGCCGAATTTGCGAAACGCATCAGGTAGCTGTCTTCTTCGTGATAAGAGATCAATGCTTGCAGTCCCCTTTTTATGGCGGACTGGCGCAGTTTTTGTAATAAGTCAATGACCTGGTTGCTCATCTTACTCTCCTACCTGTACATTATCGAAGCGGCAGACCGGGACGCCGTGCCCGAGCTGCATGATCTGGTTGGGCGCACCTTTGCCGCAGTTCTCGACATAATGGACGTTCCAGGTGCTTTCATCACCCACAGCTGTGAGTGAATTGTAGAATGGAAGGGTTTCACCGCGATAAGTCGGATTCTTTACCACCTGTTTCTTCTTTCCATCTTCCACCAGCCAGCCAATGTCGCAGGCAAAATGGAATTGCTCACGGTTGGAACCAATTGACCAGCTTTTGTCGCCGTCCAGCACCAATCCATACTTGGTGTTGGCGATGATGTCTTCCAGGCTGCCGTCTGTACCGGGGTCAATGTTGATATTGGTCATGCGTTCGATCGGCACACGATAGAAGGATGTGGCGCGGTTTGCGCCGCTGGATCCATCAAAGATCTGTTTTTTAGCTTTAGCGTTGGCTTCTTCCACCATCTGACGCCCGGTAATCGCGCCGACGAGAATGCCCTTATCGATCAGCAGGTTATCCTGGGCAGGCACGCCGTCATCATCAAAACCGAAGCTGCCTGGGCTATTGGGCTCGAGGGCGTTCGCGCGGGCTGTCAGTTTTTCAGAGCCGTAGCGCAGATTGCCGAAGTCTTCCAACCGCACAAACGAACCGCCGGCGAAGGAGAGTTCATAACCGAGGATCCGGTCCAGCTCCAGGGCATGACCGATGGTCTCGTGAGTCTGAAGGAACATGATTCCGTTCAGCAGGATGACAGACATCTTGCCATTGGGGGCGTCATCCGCAACCAGCACCTGGTTCAACTCACTCACAATGCGTTCTGCGTTGGCGAGGAAGTCTGTTTCATTAATGCTCTCCCAACCGCGAGTCGCACCTGTGCGTCCTGGCTGGTATTTCCGGCGTTGCATTCCACCATCCTTATCTATACCCATCGCGTGGATGGAGGGAAAAACTTCGATGATGTTTTTCTCAATCTCCGAGCCTTCAGAATCCAGAAATATGATTTGCTTGCGGACGAACTCAAGCATACCGAAGCGCTGAACAACACCAGGTTGGTTGAGCGCGGCGTCCATTTTTTGCAGGAACGCAACTTTTTCATCCAAACCTACGGTGAAGGGGTCGATCTGATTGGGGCTGGTGAAGCTGTCGACGACGGCTTCTTTTTCAGCCAGGCGGATGGGGAAGGTGACGCGTTCGGAAGCGATGCGCGCGTTGTCGAAGGCTCTGTCAAAAATCGCGCTCGGATTGGTAAGGGCCGAGGACGCCGAGAAGCCCCAGGCGCCGTTATAGAGTACGCGCACACCCATGCCACTCTGGCTGGAAGCATTGTTTTCTTTGAGGTTGCCATTCCACATAAAGAGGAAGTTGCTATCTTCCCGTGGGTACCATCGGGCGTCAACATAGTGCGCGCCTTTGGCTTTCAACAGGTCTATTTGTTCTTTAATTTTTTCTCTCACGCTGGATCTCCTGTATTTGAACTGTAATAAATATTATAGTGTTTTAAGCTGGTTTGTGCTTGTTCTTGCATCACTGGCAACCTGCACAGCAGCTTTAAGGATAAACTAATAAGAATTACGACGCCTGATGATATCGGGAACTTTTTTGCTCAGAAATCGTCATTAATAAAGTCTGTTCAGTGCAGATTATTTGAGGTTGCAAATGAAACGAGAGCCTAAAGAGGCAGATTTACCAGAGAAAACCAGCAAAAAAAACCGATTACAACGGGAAAAACGCGACCATCACTGGCGATGGGTTCCGCGCGTTTTTGTTAAACCGCGCAGCACGCTTGCCCGCGTCAACGAGCAGGATAAAGCAGCTTGGTTTGCTCCCATGCTCATCCTTGCTGTCATGGTTCTTCTGGCGGTGGTGGTGGCTGCTCCGATCAAACGCGTCAACATTCAAACAGGGGCAACAATCCCGGAAGACTTCCAATGGTGGTCCCAGGATCGCCAACAGCAATTCCTGCAAGCGCAGCAAAACCTGACTTCTCCCACGTTTATGTACCTCTTCCCTTTGATATCAGGCCTGGCAGGATATCTACTCTTTTGGGTGATCTGCTCGAGTTTACTCTACCTCTCGCTGACGCTGGCTGGAAGCCGAACAACCAATCAGAAGGTCAGCAATCTGATTGCCTGGGCAATGCTTCCGTTCGCACTACGCGAATTGGTCAAAGTAATCGTTATCATCAGTTCAAAAAGGCTGATTGATGAACCCGGACTCAGCTACCTGGTTGCCAGCGATGCCACAGGCATCATGGCCTGGCTGAAGGGGATACTGGGGCAGGTGGATTTTTATGGCTTGCTTTTTGTCGTTTTTCTCTTTCTTGGAGCGCTCCCGCTTTCAGGATTGCGTGCCAACAAGGCAGTGTTTGCCACGACGGTCGCCCTCGTCCTGGTGCTGCTACTGGTGGGGTTACCCTCTGTCATCTCGACAGCTTTAAGCGGTCTGGGTGGCTCAGGGTATTACTTCTTCTAAGGTGATTTATGAGTGATAGTTTTGTAAGCGTTCGCGACTTGGTAAAAACCTACAAAATGGGCAGCACTCTGGTCCATGCTCTGAGTGGGGTCTCGCTTGAAATTGAGCGCGGTACCTTTACCGTGCTCATGGGTCCTTCAGGTTCTGGCAAGAGTACCTTGCTGAACATGATTGGCGGTCTGGATTGGCCTACTTCAGGGACTATACTGGTGGATGGCGAGCAGATCGACCGGATGGATGAGAACCAGCTGGCAAATTACCGGCGGGACAAGCTGGGCTTTATCTTCCAGACTTTCAACCTGGTCTCGACCATGACAGCAGAAGCCAATATCGGGTTTCCATTGCGATTTTCGGGCATTAAGAAGGATCGACGGCTGAAGCGCGCCAAAGAATTGATGATACAAGTGGGGATGGAAGACCGCATCGGTCATAAGCCTACTGAACTTTCTGGCGGTCAGCAACAGCGTGTGGCGGTGGCGCGCGCTTTGGTCAATGACCCCCCATTGATCCTGGCAGATGAACCCACCGGCAACCTCGATACTCAAAGCGGAATTGTGATCATGCAGCTGCTCGAGCAACTCTGCAAAGCCGGCAAAACGATCATCGTTGCCTCCCACGATCCACGGATGTTCAATTATGCGACCCATCGGATTAATTTACTCGATGGAAAACTTGTGAGCGATGCTCAATATCAGGAATCAATTCAGCATCTTGGCTGAGAAGGTGAACAATGAAAAAGAATCTACAAATTGCGCTTATCGTTACGATATTTTTTGGGTTAGCAGCCTTGCCGTTCCTCAACCAGCAATGTCATGCCATGACCTCTGTCTGGGTGGATCCCCCCACCGAAACCCCTGCGCCAACCCAGGTGCCGTGGGGCTGGGTACCGGATAATGTTAATGTGATCGATCCGCAGACCGTCCAACCGTTGGTTATCCTCCAGGATACAAACCCAGTGCGGCCTCTGCTCTATATTGTGGATTATCACACCAGCCTGGGCGGCAAAAATGTCAATCCCTACGGCACTTTTGGTCTGACTTTTACCGTTGGCAATAACGGACGCGGTGACGCGCATGCCCGCAACATTGTGATGACCTTCAGCAGTGCCGATTTCGATCCGTTGGACGGCAGTGTCATCACGTTTTATGAGGTCGATGCTGATAACAAGGGCAATGAAACTCACACCCACAACTTCAAGGTCAATGATATGTCTACCTGGAAGTATTCCGGGCAGATCCAGGCCGTCACTACCTACACCGATCCCAGCGGCAACCCCTATTCCGACACTTTCATCTTCACCATTATGATCAACCAGACTGCCAGCACTGGTTCCACCGCTGCCACAGCCACTCCATCGGCTATCGTAAGACCTCAGATGGTGGTCAACAGCTACTCCACCGATATCGATCCCCTTCAGCCCGGATCTCAATTCAAACTGGGGTTGAAGGTCAGCAACGCTGGCACTGCCGACGCGCGTGCCGTGAGCCTGGTTTATGGCGGCGGGGCAACTGCTGGCACCACCGACCCTCTGGGTACACCTCAGGCGGGTGGTGTAGGCGGTGCGGGCGGAGATGTGAGCAACTTTGCGCCTGTGGGCAACAGCAACGTCATCTTACTTGGGGATGTTCCGGTAGGCGGCACTTTGAGCCCGGAGCAGGAGTTTATCGTAAATGTGACCACCAACCCTGGAGCCTACCCGCTCAAACTTTCCTTTGTCTATACCGATGCCAAGGGTGTCCGCATGGTGGATGATCAGGTCATCACGCTGCTGGTCTATTCGCTTCCTCAATTGGAGTTTAGTTTTTACCAGCCCATGGAGGGGATGATCACTGCTGGTCAGATGGGAATGCTGCCAATCCAGATCACCAATCTTTCCAGGAAGAGTGTGGTGCTTGGAAATGTCGTCGCCACCAGCCCCAACGGAGAGATGAGCAACAACAGCATCCTGGTGGGCACGCTTGACCCGGGCGGTTACTTCACCTTTGACCCTATGTTCATGCCGTTTAGCGAAGGCGAAGCGACCATCAATTTCGAAATCCGCTATACGGATGATTTTAACCAGTTGCGAACCTATAATAGTTCCTTGAGTGTCAATGCAAACCTACCGGTGGAAATGCCCACGCCTTATCCAATGCTGGACGAAAATGGCAACCCGGTGCTTGATGAGAATGGCAACCCAATTATGATCGACCCGATGAACCCCTTCCCTAATGGCAACCCCCAGGAGCCATCCTCGCAGCCGGGCTTCTTCGCGCGCATCTGGAACGCCATTAAAAGTTTCTTTGGCTTTGGTTCTGACAACAATAACGAGAAACCTACTGACCCGGGCATGGAGGGAGAAATCTATTACGAAGGCGGTGGCGGCGGCAAGATGCCCTAAGCATCTTCGCAGCAAGAGGTTCACTGAAATGGAGAACGCATGCGCTTTACTGATTTTATCAGCCTGATCATCGATAACCTGAGCCGCCGCAAAGGAAGGGTGCTGTTGACTGCAATCGGGGTTGTGATTGGGACCGCTGCGGTTGTGACGCTGGTATCCCTTGGCGTGGGCTTGCAAAAAAGCGCCACCAGCCAGCTCTGGGGCATCAACGACCTGACCAGCATCGAGGTCTATCCCGGCTATCCAATGTTTGACGGTCCGATGATGAAAGAGATCACCGAGGATGATATCAAGAGACTTTCCCCGGAAGCGGTTGAGAATTTCAAAGCCATCCCGGGTGTTACCCAGGTTGTCATAAAGCAATATGTTCAAGGAGGGATGGAGATTTCGCTGGAAAAACTTGCAGCCTGGGGAAGCGCAATGGGTGTGAACCTGACAGACTTAAATGACATAGGTCTCGAAGCCAACCAGGGTGTGACCGCCATCAGCAAAGGTAAGGTGGTAGTGGGTTCTTCCTTCAACAATAACTTCTACGATCCTAATCCCCGCCCGAATTCAGAACCCTTCTCCCCGCCTGATCTGATGGGTCAAAAACTCAAGATCAAGCTCACGCGTTGGAGTCAGGATGGTACCACCTCCACCAAGTCGTATGTGCTTGAGGTGGTGGGAGTTCTCGCGGAAACGCGCGGTGAGTCTGACTACAACATGTATATGTCGCTGGATGAAGTAACGCAGTGGAATGAGTGGTTTGCCGGCAAGCGGATTGACTATAAAAAAGAGGGCTATAACCAGATCTCCGTCAAGGTGGAGAGCCCAAAAATTGTAGTGGATATTGCGAAACAAATTACCGACATGGGTTACCAGGCGTACACACCTCAATCCACTGTGGAAGGTATTAACAGTTACTTCTCGACCATGCAATTGGTCTTTGGCGGAGTGGGTGCTATTGCGCTGCTTGTCGCTGCTATTGGTATTGCCAACACCATGACGATGGCGATCCTGGAGCGCACGCGCGAAATCGGGATCATGAAGGCAGTTGGCGCTACCAATAACAACATCCTGACCATTTTTCTCGGGGAGGCTGCGGGGATTGGCTTTTTAGGTGGCATTGGTGGGGTGCTGGTCGGCTGGGCAATCTGCGCTGTGATCAACGCCTTGGGCGGTTCCATGCTGGCAACTGGCGGCGGCATGGGCACGCAGCTGGCTGCCTCAATCCCATTCTGGCTGCCGGTGTTCAGTGTCACTTTTGCGACCCTGATCGGGCTGATCTCCGGGCTTTACCCTGCGTTGAATGCCGCCACCCTTATCCCCGTTGACGCTCTGAAATACGAATAAGCTTGATCCTGATCAAAACCCATGTCGCTTGATCATCTGACATGGGTTTTGTTTTGTCCAATTTCTCACTGCAGGTCTATACCGATGATGGAAAGTGGTAAATCTCACAGGTATAATTTCTTAAACTAATCTCAGGAGCTATTATGCTATTCGTCGAAAATGAACCAAACAAAGACCCCCGGATAAACCTCGCCATAGAAGAGTATCTGATCAAAAGTATTGCCCCCAAGGAAGAGATTTTGCTTTTTTACATCAACAAACCTTCCATTATCATCGGGCGGAACCAAAACACGATCCAGGAAATCAACGTGGATTATGTCAAAGCTAACGACATTATCGTTGTCCGAAGGCTATCGGGCGGTGGAGCGGTCTATCATGACCTCGGAAACCTCAATTTTTCCTTTATCGCGCCAAATTCACCAGGTAATTTTCACAATTTCCAAAAATTTACCCAGCCTGTGATTAAAGTCCTGATGAAAATGGGTGTGCCGGCAGAACTTTCCGGTCGAAACGATATCCTTGTTGACGGCAAAAAGATATCCGGAAATGCTCAGTATGTTTTCGGTCCGCGCATGGTCAGCCACGGCACGCTGTTGTGGGACACGGATCTTTCGGTGGTAGGTGAAGCGCTGCGCGTGAAAAAAGCCAAGATTGAATCCAAGGGCATCAAATCTGTGCGCGCGCGTGTGGCAAATATCACTGAATTTTTGCCCGAAAATCCCCCCGATATCATGAGCTTCCGCCAAATGATCATCGATAGCGTGAATAGCGAGAATCCGCTTGAAGAATATGTTCTGAGCGAAACTGACTGGGCTAACATTCGCCAACTCTCATCAGAACGTTACCAAACCTGGGAGTGGAATTTTGGGAAGTCGCCAGCTTTTGGTATCCAGCGGGAGATCCAGTATGGGGGCGGTTTGGTTGAAGCCTGGCTGGATGTCAGCCGTGGAGGGGTAATCAACCGGGTCAAGTTCTATGGTGATTTTTTTGGTCAGCGGGATGTCGCCGAGCTGGAAGCGGCTCTGGCAGGCTGTCACTATGACCATTCAGCCATTCTTGAGCGGCTCGGCGATCTGGAAGTAAATGATTATTTTATCAACCTGACAGCTACGGGGCTGCTGGATTTACTTTATTGATATAAAAATGATATTGCAGTCTTTGCCGAGCTGGTGGCAATATCTGCCGAAAGAAGTTTTGCGCGGGCAGCAATCTTGTTGCAGGTTTTGTTATAGGGAGAAGTTTAATGAGTGATCAATTTAATGTTGATGCTTCCTCACAAACCGGCGCAGAGCCAACGCAATCTCAAGTTCACCCACTTGATGCCAAGCGCGACGACGGTCCGGATTGCGTCTCCCAGGATCACCCGGATCCGTTGGTGAGCGATTGTGATGATCTTTTGCGGAAAGATCTCAGCGAGGAACTCGAAAAAAAACGAGCAGGAATCGACCCGGAACCCGAACCTGATTGGACAGATAAGGCAAAAAAGGAAATAGTCGCCGGGCTTGAACAGATCCGGGATGCCCTCCAAGAGGCTTATCGTGAGGGCAAGAATGACCCGAAAGTCAAAAAATTCGGCGAGGACGTAAAAGAAACTTTCCGCTCCATTGGGGACGAGATCGGTAATTTGTTTGACTAAAACCATCAGATCAGGGTAGGTTAGGGGGCTCTTCCTGTTCTTTGTTTGGCCTAAAGGGGGAACGTAATTTATCTGCTGCCGCGCGTTTGGTGTATTCCGGGCGCTTGTCGTAACGGCGGGTGGTATCGGCACTGGCATGTCCGGCGATCGCAGAAACGGTCAGTACGTCGATATCAGCTTCCAACAGGTCAGTTATGGTGGTTCTGCGCAGGTCGTGTGGACTGAAGGACGCCAAACCGGCTTGCTTTTGACGAGATTTCAGGATGTAATAGACAGCCTGGGGGGATAAACGTTTCAGGCTGACTTTGCCCCCCTTGCTGACGCGCGTGAAGAGCGGCCCAAGCTGCCGCCCCCGGATTTGGAGCCAGGTTTCGATGGCAGGGACGGCATCCTGGGAAAGATAGACAAAGCGCTGTTTGCTGCCCTTGCCGAGGATGCGAATTTTCTGGCTGTCGAGGTCAAGGTCAGCCAGGTTAAGGTCCACGGTTTCCTGGCGGCGCAGGCCACACGCGTACATCAAGGAGATAATGGCAGTGTCGCGGATACCCAGGTGGGGATTGGTATGGTCAGACTGGCAGGCGCCTATGAGCTCTTCCAGCTCACTCATTGCCAGAGAACGCCCGCGGGGCAGCGACTCCACCCGCAAGGAGTGCACACCAGCAGCACGATAGTAATCGTTGTGATCAGAATAAAGTCCCAGTCGGTAGGCTTCTTCAAGCACGCGGCGTAAGGCAACCAGGTGTTTATTGATAGTTGCTTTCGCGTAGCCAATATCCACCATGTGAGCGCTCAGACCGCTGGTGTTTTCATAGCGCAGCAGGTGCCAGGGGAAGGTGAGCGCATCAGAATTTTTACCATCCGAGAATATGTAAGCAAGATTGTTGAGGGCGGTGGATTGCGTACGCTTACCGGCCGGGCTGAGCGTGTTCAGATAAGCCAGAGCAGGGGAGGGCGAGGGATCGCTGGGCTGCAGCTGCTCTTTGGTAAGTGGGGTAAGGGCGTGCTTGTGATCAGGGGGCATTGCTTTCCTTTTGGGAATAATATTCTCTGATAGTATTATAACAATAATCAACCGGGGTGCGGAGTGGTGCAAGAACGTTACAGTTTCAAATTTGACTATAGCAGGAAAAAGGACACAAAAAGGAGAGTTCCGTCCATAATTAGTTTGATACAAAAAAAGGAGGAACTCTCACATGACAGACCAAGCTGTCCAAGTAATTATAACGGTAGTGGTAGGGCAAGAGAAGCAGGAATTACACAAAGACATTCCAGAAGCAGACCTGGAAAGCACGATCAAAAATCTCAGCCAGGAAGTTGGTCAGGCGATCTTCAGCCTGGTATTGCAGATCCTGGATGATCAGATGCAAAAAACGATCCCCAAGACCTGGAAGAATGTTGGACGAGTGGCTCGGAAGGTAACCTTTGAAAGCGGATATACCATTTATAAAAGGCGCATCTACCGGGATGAACACGGTCAAATCTGGAAGCCTCTGGACCTGCTTTTGGGGGTGGAGGCTTATGCACGCAACAGCCGCAAGGTACAGGAAATGGGCTGTTTGCTGGCCAGCCGAAGCAGCTATCGCAACGCTTCAGAGATGCTGAGTTATCTCCTGAAAACAGTCATCAGTCCAAGCAGTTTACAGCGTATGGTAAAGCGTTTTGGGGCCTACATCTCAGCCTGTGAGGCAGATTGGCGTCAAGCGGAGCCAGCTGGGAAGATCAAGGCACCCATCCTCTATGCCGAGAGCGATGGGGTATGGCTGCATTTGCAACAAGCCAAAACCAAGCGGGCTGAGGTGAAAGTAGGGTTGTTGTATTCGGGCAAGAGGAGGATCGGCAGCGATCGATTTTGCTGTGAAAACAAGGTTGTGATGACCCAACTGGGCGGTTCCAACGAGGAATGGCAGATCAAACTACGCGAGTTGGCCGATCGCCATTTTGATCTCACCCAAACCAACTACCTGGTGGTTGGCGGTGATGGAGCAACCTGGGTGAAACACAGCTTTGACTTGCTCAACTTACCTCAGTTCCCAGTGCTGGATCGTTTCCATGTTGCCCGCGCTGTTCACTCTGCCTTCAGCAAACTGACCGATAGCCAGCTGCTCCTGGACGCGCTCTTCTCCCAACCCTTTGAGACTGTCAAACCTCAAATCCTGGAATTGATCAACCAGACCAAGGGCAAACAGGCTGTGTTACTCAAACGCACTTTGGATTACCTTGAGAACAATCAGCACGCTCTGCTTGACCTGATGCATCGCTTACCTTCAGATCTGAAACCAGCCACTCTGGGCTGTGCAGAAGCCAACGTCGATAAACTTGTGCGACAAAGAATGCGGGGACGTGGTTTCTCCTGGTCATTCGATGGAGGTGAAGCCATGCTTGCTGTTTTGAGACACAAAGACTCCCTCTCCAGGATTGTCTTTCCCAAGCCTAAGATGGACAGCAAACGTGGTCCCGCCACCAACAAACCGGCAACTTCGACTTATCAACCCATCTCCGCTTCCATGCCAATTTTTCATTCTTCAGAGGCGTCTAAAGATTGGGTACAATTACTAAAAATCAGGATGAATAGAGAACTCTCCTTGACTGAACTTTTCTAATCTATGCAAATATGAAACAGTAACAAGAACGTTCCCTTCGATGCATGTTTCATCGTGATCTTTATTGCTTTTGCATAAACGAGTTACATTGTAGGTCAGGTTGCGCAGTTCAACCTGACGATGCAAGCTTGAAATAAAGCCCAACCGTCCAGCCGCTGTGGAAGATTTTGCCGATGTTGGCGGAGCAAGTAAACCCCCTCCGTACGGCTGGGCGCCTGTGCCCGCGAAACAGGGTATTGGTCCAGCCGCTAAGCTCACCTTTGTAGACGATTGCAACTTTTTTATAAGCAAATTTCTTCGTAGGTCAGGTTGCGCGGTTCAACCTGACGATTCAAGCTTGATATATAGCCCAACCATCCAGCCGTTGTGGAAGCCTTTGCCAATGTTAGCGGAGGGAGTAAAAAAAACCTCCGTACAGCTGGGTCTTGGTCCAGCCGCTAAGCTCACGCTTATAGGTGACTGCGACGAGGAAATCGGTCTTGAAAAAGTTCCGGGTTCAGGAGCGGAACCCGGCCTACAACTAAGATCTGTTCGTTTTCTGCCGTTCAGCAGCTTATCCGGTATACTTGATTGGTTAATAGAGGCCGTAAGTATATGATCTTTAAGCACAGTTTTAATAGCATTATCCGTTCCCCAGGGAAAACATTCCTTTTCCTGGTGTTGTTAACTGCTTCAATCGTCTTTGTCAACCTGGGCAGCAGTATGAATTACTCTGCAAACCGCATGCTCGATCAGGCGAATGAACACTTCAACACGGTAATTGCCTTTAAATATGGTGATTTACATGATCCGGATGGAGCCTGGGCAGATGAAAATTTCCAAAAAAACCTGTCCACCATTGATTTTCCGGAGATTTCCAAGCACCCCGCAGTCATCGCGGTTGACCAAGAGCGCACTATATCGGCCTATGCGGGTGATGATACCAAGGTCTGGCAAAATACTTCCCCGCTAAAAGATCACGTCATTGTCACGGTACGTCTGTTAGCGCCGCAGGATGATGGCAGCTGGACAGCTCTGACCTACGATACCATCTTTGGGCGAAAAGTGAGCGGTACGGTCTTCCTGAGGGTAAACCCTTTAAGCTACTCAGGAGTGGACATCAGTGATCAACTTCAGCCTGGGCGCACATTCCTGGTGGCCGCTTACGCACAGACCGCGGCAAGCAGCGGGCTGACCCTGACCGCGATAAAACCAGCTCAACTGGTCCAAAATCCGAGTGAAAGCCTCGAGCGTATTGGAGAACTGACCGACATCACGGATCGTACGGATTACTTTGAAAGCGAAGAGGGAAAGGCTTGGCTCGAGCTGGCAGACATCCTGAATATCATTGATAGCTCCTTCCAGGTGATCGCCTCTTCTGATATCCAAAGCATGATTCCTTTCCACATGAAACAGATCTGGCTTACAAGCGGTAGTTTCGAGCCCCAACCCGGAACCTGCTACATCAGCGAACGTCTGGCGGGTTTGCTTGAACTTGAGGTTGGTGATCTTTGGCATCTGGCTTACCATTATGATCCAAAGGGCAACCCTGCATTCAGCTACTCTGCCGAGAGAGGGTTTGCTCACGAAGAAAACTGCCAGATCGCAGGAATCTTCCAGATCACCGCGGATCTTACCTATACAATTTTGACTCCCTATCCTGATTGGCTGCAAAAAGCAACGGATAACTACGATTTTCTGCGCGTGCGGGTAGATAACCCTCAAGTTGAGGAATACCTGGATTATGTCAATTCCTACCTGCCTGAGATGGTTGAGCTCCAGGTGGAAGACCAGGGCTATAGCAATGCGGTTATCCCCATTCTGAAGCTGCGGGAGCGTTCGCTTTATATGACCATTGCCAGCATAGCGGCAGGAGTAGCTGTTATTAGCCTGTTTGCGTATCTTTTCATTGTTCGCCAACGCGAAACCGCGGATGTCATGATGAAACTGGGCACAGGCCGCACCAGGACAATCGCTTACTTGATCATCGGTATCATGATTGTTGCCATCCTGGCGGGTTTGGCAGGCATTTATATTGCTAGTCTGTTGGATCAGAGCTTAACCCAGGCGGTTTGGGGCGTTTTGCAGGGCGGCATCATGCAGGACCTGCGTTTCAGCGAGCGAGCATTGGGATTGCAAGTGGCATTCGCGTCTGAGTTGGTCACAGCTGGGTGGGTACGTTGGCTAACGACTGCGCTGGTGGTCATGTTAGTTTTTGTGATCACCCTGGTTGCCTCGTTCGTTGCGCTCAGGAAGCCCAGGCGGCGAAAGGCGAAGGTGATCATTGCCCCCAAGTCGGAGAGCGGTCGCGCGATGACTTTCGCAAGTGTGCCGGGTTTGAGTTTGCGTTTTGCACTTCGTTCGATTCTACGGAATTTTTCGCGCAGTCTCATTGTGCCACTGACGGTGGCTCTGTTGGCCGCGTTCATCCTGATCATCGGCATCTCGGTTGCGGACCAGGAGCAAGCATCTGAAACAATTTATGACCGTGTTCCCACAACGGCTTACCTCACCACAATCTTAGGCCAGCACAGGCAATTCCCCATCGAGTTGCAAAGTGATGTCTTTAGAATGCTGGACAGCACCTACCAGGGTAGGCAGATGTGGAGAATGTTCCAATATCCCGCCACTGGCGAACATATCCAGGCAGCCAGAGCTGAGCTTGAGGAGAAAAACCCGGTCATCAAAGAGTTTTTACTTACTAGGTATATGCACTACGAATATATGGGATTGGTGGAATATGCAGATGGCAGCCCGGGCACACCTGGATTGCCTGAGAGACCCACGATTGATCGTCAACAATCCGCCATTGCTTCACAACTGGGGATCAACTTGTTGGAGCGCCAAGTAAAACGGATGCCGATTCTGGCTCTGACCGATAGTGTCACCCGAACCAGCGAAGCCGTTAAATTCCGGGAGTCCCAGGTGCAATGGCTGGAAGGATATTCAGATGAGGATTTCCTCAAACCGGAGTACATTGTTGTCTTGCCTGATCGTTTGATGAATGAGCAGGGAGTGGAGTTTGGGGATGTGATCAGATTGGGAGTGTACGAGCCGGATGAGAACTTTGGAGTGCTGGTTGAAGCTTTTGACTTCAAGGTGGTTGGAAGTTATTTCCAGGGCAGTCGCTCCCCGGTTCTCTATGTTCCCTGGAATCTGCTGACTCAAATTAAAATGGGCACTGATCTGGGAATCATGCTGCCTGAAAATCCTGAAGATCCGGAATCGGCTATGGTTGCGGGTTTGCCAAATGAATACCTGGCGGAATCAGTTGACTCTGCCACGATCATTCCTCAGGATCCACGGAATCTTGATGGCTTACGGGATTACCTGGAAGAAAATCGCTACAGCCAGGTTGGCATCATCCGGAGCAATCGCCTGGCGGTGGTCATTGAAGATAAAGCTCTTGCGGACGGTTTGCTTTCAATCCAGCAGCATCTATCTTTCCTGAATTTTATTATCCCAATTATGCTGCTCTTGTCTGGATTGATGGGTTTCATATTGTCTTACTTGCTCACGCGGAATCGCCTGCCTGAGTTTGCGGTAATGCGCAGTGTGGGTGCCAAAAAGCTCCAGGTTTATCTGGCGTTCTTCCTTGAGCAATTTTTCCTGTTGTTGATTGGGGTTTTACCGGTTGCAGTGATTTTGCTGACGCAGCCGGGCTGGTTGCAGGCGGTCGGTATAAACCTGTACTTATTCTTAGCCGTCTACACTTTGGGCATCGTCATCGCCATCGGGCTGATGGGGCGCTCCAAAGTACTCGATATTTTGTTCACCAAGGAATAGAAGTGTTATGAATCAGATGTCACTCACAGAACCCATCCTGAAGCTTGATAATGTAAGCTACCAGTATAGCAACAAGTACCAGTCAGTTGATGCCGTTAAAGAAGTCAGTGTTGATTTCTATGAAGGGAAAATGTACGCCATTATTGGAAAGTCTGGCTCAGGCAAGTCCACCTTGCTTTCCCTGATGGCTGGCCTGACGCTACCTACGGAAGGTCGGGTGATCTATCGCGGTACCCCGACAGATGAGGTCAACCTGGATAAATATCGGCGCCAGAATGTGACCGTGGTTTATCAGAGCTTTAACCTTTTCCCGCTCATGACCTGCCTGGAAAATGTTTGTTTTCCACTGGAGCTGTTGGGCAAGACGCCAAAAGAAGCGGCTGTGATTGCCAAAGAGCAGATCGTGCATGTGAACCTGCCAGAATCAGTTTACAAGAGATTTCCGAGTATGATTTCGGGGGGAGAAAAACAGCGCGTGGCTATCGCCCGGGCTTTGGCATCGGGCGCAAAAGTTATCCTTGCAGATGAACCCACTGGCAATCTGGATGTCGCTAACGGAGAGAAGATTGTCGATTTGCTCTGGCATCTTGCGCATGATGATAATTACCTGGTCATTGTTGTGACACATGATCTGGGCATCACCAGGGTAGCAGATGAGGTGATGCAGATGAGCGACGGCTATCTAAAGCCTTTACTTCTTGATGAGATTCCGGCAATCGACGCTTTGGAAATGAGTGAAAAGTCCTGAATTGCAACTAGAATCTCCTCCTAAAGGAAAAGCCCGCAAATTAAATCTTGCGGGCTTTTTTACGTCTCAAGCTCATCCAAAGAATCTGTTTAATGTCTCAGTGAACTCCTCTCAATTTTGAGTGCTGATCACCAGGCTGTCAATAACTGAAGCAGTTTTATCCGAATTGTTGTAGTATGCGCCAAAGCGTTCCGTTAACTCAGTTTTATCCAGGAGCAGGTCCTGCACAAAGCGGTAGGAAAGCGTCTCGTATAGCAGTTCAACCGAGACTGTGAAGGGCCCCGCATATCCACTTGTATCCACCTGGTAGCGCACCAGATCGCCCCCGCCAATAAAGTTTGTGTCCTGGGCAGCCAAGCCGTAGACAGCAATATCCGCAGGCAGGTTTTCCTTGTCAGCTTCTGCAGGCAGCAAGCGGTTATCCTTGGCAAAACTGCCCGCCCTGAGCAGGGTGTAAGTGACTTCCTTATCGCTGTTTTGCATAATGCCTTCGTAAATTTGCACCTGGTCTGGTTGGGTTATCAGATCATAATGCGGTTCATATGCCAGCGGGTCAGCATCAGCCGCGTTGCCCTGGATCGAGCCGTCCGGGTTTTGCTTGCCGGACTCAAAAATAACCTGATTACTTGAATCTGTCACCACGACGTGCAGCCAGGCTCTTCTGATGGGGATGCTGGTGGGAAATTTATGACCGGTAAAGACTTCAACTTGGATTTCAGCAACCAGATTTCCGTCTGTCAACGAAAGGTTTTTCACCGTTAGCGCAGCTGTATCATTTTTCAACTGTTCTTCGACCCGGGCAATCGTTTCTCTGAATTCTTCCGGGCTGGCGCTCACTTCTAAATCGCCTCCCCAATTTGCCAGGATTTCGAGCATAAAAGTATTTCCGCCAACAAAATAGTGCTGGTAAAAAGGCTCACGGGCTGTCAATCGTCCTGGGATTTGTGAAATTTGTACACCACCATCGGCCAGCGGCATATGGCAGCTCTGACAGGATTCTGTTTGGCTGCCAAATTCTGAATACTGCCATTCCGTGTAAACTGTTTGTTCCGGGAACTCACCCAAAATATTGCCCTCGCCGTCAACATAGGGCGTATAGAGGTTGTGGCAGGTGGCGCAGTGCTCAGCGCTGAGCATGTGCTCGCCATAAGTCGGTGTGTAGCCGGCCTGATTCTGCATTTGATTGATGACTGGGTTTGGATAAGGGCCATAAATCGGGCGGTTAGGTGCGGTTGTGGCAGTATCGATAACGTAATGTCCACTGAAGCTTTCCATGGTGCCCAGATTTTCGTTAGTGACCTGATGGCAGAGTGTACAGGAGACCCCATCGATTCCAGCGGCATGATAAGAGTGTTCAGGGGAATAAAAGCCATCATCCAAGCCTGCCACCGGCAAACCCTCTGCAAGTGCCTGGGTAGTTGCCATAGGCATGTGACATGTGACGCATTTCTGTTCGATCACTTCCTTTAATTCAGGATTTCTGGCGACCTCAGAACTTACCTTTGCCTGCCAGACCGGATCGATGCCTGAGTGCGCCATCATGGTAGACCGCCAATCACTCGGCATCGAGACATCCTTCCCACTTTGATCGATCAGCCCAATATGACAGGTCGCACAAACGCTTGGACCCGTGAAATCAGCCGTCTGAAAACTCGAGAGCGACCCTCCCTGGGCAGGGTTCATCGCCAATCGTATGATTTCTTCGGTTGCCTCAGTGCTCGTTCCACTTGTAGTGGGGAGGAAAGTTGACGTGGAGCTTGAAACCCAAACATCATCGGTAGCTGTTGAGGTTGAAGGCTCTTGCGTGCCAGTCGGTTCTTTCACCTCGCTGAGGCAGGAAGTTAGATAAAAAAGATAAGAAAAAATCAGAACAACAAACAGGAAGGTTAATTTTTTTTCTTTGGACATTTCTACCTCCAACAAGGTCGATTCCAATTTTGCTGCCAGTCGCATAATAAAAAAGATGAAGCACCTGATGCTATAAAGTATAGACCATCTTATTAATTTCTGATATATCAATCTCAAATATGACTGATATATCCTGCCCGATAAGCTAAAATGATAGTATGAAAATTATCATTGCGGCAGATTCGTTTAAAGGTTCCCTTTCAGCGGCTGAAGCCTGCAGCATCATCGCCGGGCAGGCTGAAAGGGTCTTTCCTCAATCCGAGATAGTGCAGCTTCCCATTTCTGATGGGGGAGAGGGGCTGGTTGAGGCTGTTTTCAACATGCTGGGAGGTGAACGCAAAATTGTACATACCAGTGACCCCTTAGGGCGGGAGGTTTCTGTTTCTTACCTTCAGTTGGCTGACGGATCAGCACTGATCGAGATGGCTGGGGCAGGGGGGCTCACCCTACTCAAGCCTGAGGAATATGACCCGTTGCGAACCAGCACTTTTGGGGTGGGTTTGATGATAATGGACGCAATTCTGGCAGGCGCGGATCCCATTTACATCGGTCTAGGCGGCAGCGCGACGGTCGACGGAGGCGCCGGGGCGGCGACCGCGTTGGGGATGCTTTTTTGGGATGAGCAGGGTGAAAAGGTCACCAGTGGTGGAGGTCTGGGGAAGATTCAAAACCTTGATATTTCCAGGCTGCGAGACTTGAAGTATTCCGGCAAACTCCTTTTCCTGACGGATGTCAATAACCCTCTTTGCGGTCCCAGTGGCGCGGCGGAGGTTTTTGGGCCTCAAAAGGGTGCCACCCGCAAGCAGGTCAGGCAATTGGATCAGGGCTTGCAGAATTTGGCAGAATTGATCGAGCGCGAAACCGGCTCAGATCTGACAGAGATGCCTGGGATAGGCGCGGCTGGTGGGTTTGCGCTGCCATTCGCGGCATTTATGGGGGCTGAGATCCGCAGTGGTATTGATTTTGTGCTCGATTTGTTGAAATTTGATGAAAAATTGGTCGGCGCGGACTTGTTAATTACAGGAGAAGGGCGCACAGATGCCCAAAGCGCGATGGGAAAGGCAATTTCAGCCCTTGCCAGGCGTTCCCGGGCAGTCGGTGTGCGCGTAGCCGTGATTTCGGGGGCAATAGGGGAGGGGGCGGAAAGGATGAGTGCGCTGGGTGTGGATGATCTGGTGCAGGCAACCCCTTTTGGGCAACCCCTCGAGGATGCTCTGGCGCATGCTGCTGAGAACCTGGAGAAAGCGGCTTTTAATTACCTGGCGAGATTGAGAAGAGAATTAACGAAGCAACCGTGATTGGACCGGTCTTACGGAGCATCCCGACGCTGGCGCGATCAGGCAATTAGATTATGAAGGTTTCACAACCGAGCAGGCAATATACAGTTTAGAGGAAAAGGATTATTAACTGCAAAGACCCAATTTTTTGGTAGGCCGAGATTGAAAGCATAAAAAGCCTTCATTGATTGGTATCTTGTGTGCTTTCAATCCGGCAAAACGCAATTACTATGCAAGCATTGGCTGTGTGGGCAGAACGGTATAAGACCGCTCCCTACGGTTGTAAAAGTAACTCATGACGGAGGGAGCAAGCCCCCTCCGTCCGAATGAATTCCAGTCCAGCCGCCAAACCCCCTCTTATAACTATCGAGAAGTGATATTCTCATAAGTAATAAGTAAATCAAAGAATTCAACACCTACACACTTTGTACGGGCTGGCTTTTACCCACCCCAATTTTCGTCGGTTGTGACCAAAGTTTTCAATATGCCTGGTTTTTGCCGGGTTCAAAATTGGAACCCGGCCTACGAAAAGATATTGCACATACTTGTGCTAAATGTGCACAAGTTCAGACAGATAACAGAACGGGACAATCTCACCGGGGCTGGATTGCGTTCAATTCAAATTTGTCGGTTTGTCATCCTGAGCTGCATTTGCGAAGGATCTTAACGGCGTGAGCGTATAGATCCTTCACTTCGTTCAGGATGACAATTCAAACAAAAATGGCTGTGGTTACCAGCCATTTTCTACATGTCAAAGAAGTAAAGTCTTACGCCCCAGCCATCATGGCTGCGACGTCAGCTTCGACAGTATCAATTGGTTTCAAGTCGAAGGCTTCCACGATGACCTTGGCCACATTCGGAGAAAGGAACGCGGGCAGCGTGGGGCCTAAGCGGATCTTTTTTACCCCCAGGCTGAGCAGCGCCAGCAGCACAATCACAGCCTTCTGCTCGTACCAGGCAAGGTCGAAAGAAAGCGGCAGGTCGTTGACAGTGCAGTTAAAGGCCCCAGCCAGTGCCTGGGCGATCAGCACCAGCGAGTAGCTGTCGTTGCATTGTCCGGCGTCCAGTACGCGCGGAATACCGCCAATCTCGCCCAGACCGAGTTTGTTGTAACGATACTTGGCGCAACCGGCGGTGAGAATAATGGCGTCCTGGGGTAATGCCAGGGCAACATCGGTGAAATATTCGCGATTCTTGTGGCGTCCATCGCAGCCGCCCATCACCACGAAGCGCGAGATGGCTCCGGTCTTGACAGCTTCAATCACCTTATCAGCCAAACTCAGGACGGTGTGATGCGCGAAACCGATCGGGATAGTGCCGGTTTCGAGTTCTTTTGGTTCAGCGCAGGTTTTAGCGCGCTCAATGACGGCTGAGAAATCTTTGTACCCACCATTTGGGCGGTCAGCGATGTGGGGCACATCCGGATAACCTGCCATGCCTGTCGTGAAGATGCGATCGCGGTAGCTGTCCCGGACCGGGATGATGCAGTTGGTGGTCATCAGGATCGGACCACCGAAAGCGTCAAATTCCTCTGCCTGCTTCCACCAAGAGCCGCCATAATTACCAACCAGGTGCTTGTATTTCTTCAATTCAGGATAAGCGTTGGTTGGCAGCATTTCACCGTGGGTGTAGATGTTGATGCCCGTACTTTCTGTTTGTTGCAGCAGCTCCTCAAGGTCCACCAGATCATGCCCGCTGACCAAAATGCCCTTGCCGGGTTTGACACCGAGGAAGACCTGGGTTGGTTCCGGATTGCCGTAGCGTCCGGTGTTGGAGGCATCCAATAACGCCATGGCTTTGATGCCAAATTCGCCGGTCTGCTGGATGAGGGCAAGCATCTCTGCCTGACCAAGTTTTTCGTTCGTTGTGGCTTCAAGTGCTTCCTGCAGGAAAGCCAGAACGCTTTCATCACGCCCCCCCACCAGGTAGGCATGGTCCACATAAGCCGCAATGCCTTTCAAGCCATAAATGACCAGTTCGCGCATGGAGCGGATGTCTTCATTGAGATCAGGGTCGTCAATCACGCCAACTGTGCGCCCTTTGGCGAGCAGGGTCTCGACCTCATAATTTTCAGGATGCCAGCCAGCCCAATCCGGCCCGCCGCCGGTGCAATTGGAGCTGTGCAGCTCGTTACAGCGATTCTGTGCACGCATTCGCAGGTTATCCCGGCGCGCGATTGCTTCCTGAATGAGAGCAACAAAACGCTCGCTGTCGAAGTTTGCATTGGTGATGGTGGAGAAAAGTGCTTTGGCGACGAACAGATCCGTCTCATCGTCCTTGACGCCCATTCCGCGACCGCGTGTGCCCCAGAAGGAAATTCCCTTGAGCAGGTAAACGAGCAAGTCCTGCAAGCGGGCTACTTCGGCGGATTTTCCACACATACCGCGCCTGGTGCAGCCAGAATTTTTCATAGTTTCCTGGCACTGATAACAAAACATTTCAGTCATAAATAGCTCCTTGAATTAAATTTGCCCCCTAATTATGTCATAATTCCTACTAAGTTAGTCATATTATACCAGTCAGTTGCCAACATAAGTTGTGAAAATTCCAAATTCTTGATCAAAAATGTGCCATTTGCTGGTTTATTGAGAAAATAAAAGAGCGTCAGATGAATTGGCGCCCTTATTGATAATCAAAACAAGACTAAACAGAGCTGCCCCTCTATCCCCTGTTTATTTGCCAACGCCAATCACAGTAAAGCCGAGTTTTGTGAGGCGCTCACGATCGAGGAAATTGCGTCCATCAATCACGGGTACTGGTGAAACAACTTCCCAGTTCAGATGATGGTAGATGGGCCATTCGGTAACTAAAACGATTGCGTCGGCTTCGTCCAGAGTGTATTCAAGGTTGTTTGAATATGAAATTCCTAAGTTAGGGTATTGGCTACGCGCATTATCCAATGCCACCGGGTCGTGCGCACGGACAATCGCCCCACGCTGCACCAACAACCTGCTGATATCAAGGGAAGGCGCGTCGCGCAGGTCATCAGTGTTCGGCTTAAAACTGAAACCGAGCAACGCGATATGCTTCCCCTTCAGGATCTTCAGCTCTTCCTGCAGGCGATCCACCACCCACACACGCTGACCATAGTTGACATCCCGCGCGGCACGGATAATGGGCATATCCAGGTGGTAATCTTTTGCCGTTGCCACCAGCGCGGCAGTGTCCTTGCCAAAGCAAGAACCTCCCCACCCAATTCCGGCGTTCAGGAAGCGGTCACCAATGCGCTTGTCCAGCCCAATCCCTTTGGCAATCGCCGAAACATCCGCTCCTACCTTCTGGGCAAGATGCGCGATCTCGTTTATGAACGAGATTTTGAGCGCTAAGAACGAATTGGCAGCATACTTAACCATCTCCGCGGAGGTCAGATCGCAAACCAGCATAGGAACTTCGCTGAGCCCTTCAGGTCTGGGCAGACCTGCCGGTGCTGCAAAGTCCTGCCGCATAATCGGCCCAAACAATTCTTTAAGGCGATCAACACTGGGCTGATGTTCAGAACCAACAATGATCCGATCGGGATAAAAAGAGCCGTGCAGTGCTGCGCCCTGCGCCAGGAATTCCGGACTGGAAACGACATTGAATAAGCCGTTCGGTTTAGCCTTGTGCACCTCGAAGTAGTGTTCGCGGATGATCGCCTCTACCCAGTTGCCCGAACCAATTGGCACAGTGGATTTATTGACTACCACCACAAACTTTTCCCCCAGATTTTCAGCGATCGACTCCGCCGCCATGTGCACATAGCTCAGGTCAGCATTACCATCTGATAGTGATGGCGTGCCAACTGCTATGAAAATGACCTCTTTGTTGGGGATATCCGCTTCGGCATAATCGCTGACAAAATGCATTTTTTGATGGACATCAGCAAAAAGCTCTTCAAGATGGGGCTCATAAAAGGGAACCGCGCCGGACTTAAGGCGCTCCACCTTTTCCTGGTTGAGGTCAATGCAGGTCACGTCATTGCCCAGGTAAGCCAGCATCACCCCCGTATTTAGTCCAACATATCCTGTTCCAATGATCAGTACGCGCATGACGGCTCTTTCCACTTTTTTATTTCTGCTCTATTATACCTGAGCAATTTCCGCTGAGAGATCTCGCCGATCTGCCTTAATTTTCTACTCAATTGGTGCAAGTTTTGCCATGAAATGCCGCAGAACCTTGGGTGCCCAGGTGATCTTCAATCCGCGAATATTCTCAGCCTCACGCATGCATTTTGCGGCAGCTTCACCAATGTAATCAAGATGGCTGCGGGTGTAAACCTGGCGCGGGATGGCAAAACGCAGCAGTTCCAACGGCGCGAATATCGGCGCGCCTGTCACAGGATCGGTGTGCTCAAACATCAGGCTGCCAATTTCGGTGGTGCGCACGCCACCAGCCAAATATAACGCATTCCCCAACGCCACCGCCGGGAACTGGCTCGGTGGGATATGGGGCAGCGCCTTGCCCCCATCCACGTAAACCGCATGACCACCGGTTGGCAGATAAACCGGCATCCCAGCCTGCCTGAGCACTTCGCCCAGGTAGCGTGTGTGTGATTCGCGGTAGTTTAAGTACGATTCATCCACCCCGTCATACAGACCAACCGCGACTGCTTCCAGGTCCCGCCCGGACAGACCACCATAGGTCAGAAAACCCTCATGCACAATCAAATTCTGGGCAATACGCGCTTTCAACTCAGGATCCCGGAAGGCGATGAAGCCGCCAATATTGACGATCGCATCCTTCTTGGCGCTCATAGTGCAGCCATCAGCATAGGAGAACATCTCGTGCACAATCTCGCGCACGCTGACATCCTTATATTTTGCATCCCGGATCTTGATGAACCAGGCGTTTTCAGCGAATCGGCAGGCATCCACGAAGAAGGGAATGCCATATTTGTGATAGACCTCGGAGGTCTGGCGGATATTCTCCATCGAAACAGGCTGACCGGCAGCGGAGTTGTTCGTGATGGTGATCATACCAATCGGGATATTCTCAACGCCAGTTTCCTGGATAAACTGCTCCAATTTTACGAGGTCCATATCGCCCTTGAATGGCGCAATCAGGTTGGAATCTTCCGATTCAGCGATGGTGAATTCAACCGGATGGGCATTCAGCACCAGCAGGTTTGCCTGTGTAGTGTCAAAATGGCGGTTATTCGGCACAAATTGACCGGGCTTGACGAGCGTTGAAAAGAGCATACCTTCAGCTGCGCGACCCTGATGAGTGGGGAGCACATATTCGAAGCCGAGCACATCCTGCACCGCGCGTTCAAAACGGTAATAGCTCTTCGCGCCAGCATAGGATTCGTCCGCCTGCATCATGGCTGCCCACTGGCGGTCACTCATGGCGCCAGTGCCGCTATCGGTTAGCAGATCAATAAAAACATCTTCCGCGGGCACATTAAAGATGTTGTAGAAAGCTTTCTTCAAGGCAGTTTCCCGTTCTGCCTCGGTGGTAAGCTTCACACGTTCGACAACTTTGATTCGGAAGGGCTCGATAAACGGAATTGTCATGTTCTCTCCTTGGATTTTTGTTTTTGCAAACCAGCCAGGTGTGTCCCAGCCAGATAACCACTGCCAAAGGCAAAATGCAGATTGAAGCCACCGCAGGGACCAGCTACATCCAAAGTCTCTCCCACCAGGTAAAGACCTGGAACCAGCCTGGATTCCATGCTAAGCGGATCCACCTCCCCCACTGGCACGCCCCCCACGCTCACCTGGCTGTTCCTGAAACTGCCGGCTCCGCTAACGTGGAACTTCGCCTCAGCTGTCACTTCGAGCAGCAGGCGGATTTGTTCCTCGCTCAGAGCATTCAACTTGAATTCTGGATTCAGCCCTGCCTGCCGAATGAAAAAATCAGCTGCTTTGGGGGTGAAATATCGCAGCAAGCCAGCCCTCAGGCTGCGGGGATGGGCAACCTGCCCTGTGAGAATATCTGCCAGATCGGACCAAAACGGGGCGATGAAGTTCAGCCGCAGCGTCAAATTAGCATCGGGACGCAAGGCAACCAGATGACTCAGGTTCATAACACCCGGACCGTTAAAGCCGCCCTGGTTGATGATAATGTTGCCCGTCGTCTGCCCAAGACGCTCCTGGTCGTGCCAAATGCTCGCCAGCACGTCAAAGCGCTGCCCCTTTAATTCCTTAAACGCTCCAAGATCAGCAAAAATTGCCCCTAAAGCTGGCAGAAGCGCTTGTACGTGATGGCCCAGATTTTCAAGCGCGCCAAAAAGCTCTCCGCGTGAGCCCAACTCGGGGTAAGCTTTGCCCCCTGCCCCAATCACCAGCAAGTCAAAAATCTCATTGCGATGTGACCCAAGAGCGGTGCTTTCTATTTCAAAACCTTTATCTTTTTTTGCAAAACTAATTACGTGAGTGGCTACGCGCAGTTCTATGCCGCGTTTTGCCAGTTCCTCCCCCAAAATCTCCACAACCGCCTGAGCAGACTCAGACCTTGGATAATACCAGCCGTCTTCCGTCTTCTGGGTCGGGATCCCAAGCCGATCAAGCGCGCGCCTGAACTCCTCCACTCCAAAAGTCCCCAGAAAGCTTTCCATCCAGGCCTGATCCTCGCAGTAATACGCTGTTGCATCTACCGCGTCGTTGGTCAGATTGCAGCGGCTGCTGCCTGTTACCAGTAATTTTCGTCCAACAATGGGATTATGTTCAAACACGGTAATCCTGCCGCCCCCCTCCGCAGCCTGGATTGCAGCCATCATTCCTGCTGGTCCTGCCCCGATCACCGCAACATTCATACCCGAATTATACCCTCACACCCCCCCGTCTGACCATGCGATGTCAACTTTTGCCCCTTCAATCGAATATGAAACAGAGAAGACCAGTGCCTCTTGTTATATTCCGGGAGAATATAGACAAATCCTGTGCTTCAACCTGGAAACGCACAGCCCGGATGGCCAGGATGCCACCAGCATAGCGCTACAATTCCCAAGCGATTGGGATGTACGGGGAAGGCAGCCCTGCGATCGACTCCGCGGTCTGCGCACAGGTATAAGCACAGACCAGCGTGGTGTAAAACGCCCGCAAGGCATTGCCTGCGATAGAGGCGCATTCGAGCTGGAAAACCCCTTGACATTCCTGTTCATTCCGCTGATCCTGCGCTGATGCTGCGTGCTTCTATATACATAGAATCTAACTACAAACAAATCCCTTCCATTTCTGGGATGGATTTGTGGAATTAATTCGTAGGTTCGGTTGCGGTCTTCAACCTGACAACGCGAACTTAGATTTGCCTTAACCTTCCCCACCCGTACATTGCATTGCTATACTTTTTGGCTACGCACAGTTCCTTATCGAAGGATAATTAATTGTCAAGCCAGAGTGCTGCAGCGCTTTACTCCTCGCAATGGCAAGACGTAGGCGCAGGTCAAATTGTGCTCCTGCCCCGCGTTTTTAACTTCGGGGCAAAACTTGACCTACTTTGCTGCATCCACCAAAGCCTGCAACTGAGCCTTTAGGGTTGAAAACGAAAAACCCTCAGCGGCTGCCCAATCCTTGATGAGTAGATTTAGGGATGGCAAAGGTTGAGCGATCGTCTTTTCGATGTCCTCTTGCCTAACACCCCAATCCAGCAAATTCTGGAAGGTGGTTTTGCCGGCAATTGCAAATTCTTCGTGGTCCTGTTTGGGGTCAGGTGTACCCAAGCCGCCCGTTGGGGTGAGTGCAGTTTCGCCTTCTGAACCGCCTGCTGATGGTTGCGTTATTTCATCTATTGCGGGTGTCGTCAGTGTTGTGGCTTCACTGATTGTGTAAATAGCGAGATAATCCAATTGCTCCTGGCTTAAGGCAGTTTTTTGTTTTATAAGCTCCACGGCCTCTGGCAGCAAGAAAGCGTCTTCTCCGCTCAAATCATAGGGGTAGCCCTTGTAAAGCGCAACGAAAAGTTTCACAGAGCCGGTGCCCAATTTATCCTCAAGGTATGCAAAATTCTCCTCGAGTGACCTTAGCGGAACTGCTGCAACATCCGCTTCCAGAATGCGGAAAGCCACCGCAAGATCTTCAAGCGGGATGTCAAACAGCCTGGACACATCACCAAAAGTATAGGATCCCCGGATATCTGCTGGATTATTCTCTCCGGCATATTTACCTTCAGTCAATTTCCGCGGCGCCCTGTTTTTTTTTGTCGTCCATTCCCCTAAACCCATAGAGATCAAAATGCCACCAAAAAGGACCGTTACAACAAAGACTGCCATCCAACGCGGTGTAATTCTCATTTCTTAGCTCCTATGATGAAATCCACCGTCTGGGGTACCGGACAGTGAGCAGATGAGGTGCATTCCATACATGAGATACACTGGTGATTCCGAACAACCGACAACTTACTAACTTCAATGTTCATCGGGCAGGCTTTATCACAAACCTTGCAATTGATACAGGTTTCAGCATTACGGCGCAGCGAAAAAATCCGAAAGAGGTTGAAAATGCCCAGGAATGCGCCGTAAGGACATGCGTATTTACACCAGGGACGTTCAATAAACAATGACGCCAGGATGGTAACCCCCAGCACGATCAAACCGCCAGCAGCAACTTCACTGGTCCAAAAATTGAAAAGCGCGAAATAGGGATCAACATTGGCAAACACCAAAGTCATCGACCTGGCGGTCATGAAAATCACCCAAATCAAAACGATATATCGAAGATAGCGCAGAATATTATCAATCTTTGAAGGGATGAAGTGATTGTAGCGCTTCTTAAAAATCTTCTTGCCTATCTTTGCAATCCACTCCTGAAAAGTTCCCAATGGGCAAACCCAGCCGCAAAAAACCGGTCCAGCAAATAATGCCAAAACAACGCCGATGATCATCAGTACCAGTGAGGATTGATGCACCTTTTGAACAAAAGTTCCTGTGGTAATAAATTGATAAAGACTGACAACCCCACCAAACGGGCAAAGCGCGTGCAGCGATGCAGAAGAGAGGAAAGCAATGCCTTTTCCGTCTTCCGCTAAGGTGTGATTGATCGCGATCAGCGCGATCAGGACAAAAAAGAATAACTGGACCCAAGCACGGATCCGATTGGTTTTAAGGCGTTTGCTTGGTTTCTTTGCCGGTTGAGATGACTCCATATTTCTCCTCATAAAAAACCCTGGGATACTTAGGTGTACCCCAGGGTGATTGCTAATGTTGTTTTACGGAATGCAGGCTTCGAAGGCGGGCAGATGGTTGTTTAGAGAAGCGCTCTGAAGGTTGGTGTAGACCCGGATAAGTATTGGGTTGGTGGTGTTGAGCAGCAACTCGTCATATAGATCTGCGTCTATCTGTTCGAAAGTCACACCCAACTGACAGGCTTCCTCAAAAGTGCTCCATTCAATATCTGCTACCTCGCCTGCGTTCTCAGGCACTTCCAACCCAAAGCGTTCTGCCACGCGGATCAGCGCATTCACATGCTGTTGTTCAGAGCGAGCGATCCGAAGAAATGGCTGGATTTCTCCCAATTCGTTCATGATAGCCTGGTAGGTGTTCATGGCAGCATATTCTTCTTGAATAGCTAAGGCCAGATCTGCAGCCTCTTGCTCGGATAAAGTTGTTGTCATGGTCATGGCATTTGCGTTAGCTTGCTGACTCCAATTGTTTGAAGGTCCACTACGGCCACTGTCATAAGCGGCCTGTGAAGGACTGTAAACAAATGCTGTTAGTACCATAACAAGAACTGTTATTGCAATTATTGTGATTGATTTTTTGTTTTTCATAGTTTAGTTATCTCCTGGTTTTGTAATACGATTTTAGGAATAACTTATTTAGATGCGCTTAAGCAAGCATTTGAATTTGATATATTCACAAGTCCAATAGGTGGTTCGGGCATGTCCAGGGTCTTTTGCGGCTTGCGTTGGATGAAAAGTGAGCCAAATTCCAATGCAACCATAACACAGCGCAATCGGGCGCGGAACAAAGAGCATCGGTGCTTTTCCGGATGACCGCTCTGCCCTGAGGCTGGTGTGCACCCGACTCAGATTCATCGAGCAAGCTGAGGGGGGGTCAGTATACCTACTTGAACATGCGGCATTTGGAGGTTTACCAGCCAAGTGATTCCTAAATGTGCGAAAAATACTTGACACTACTATCTGTCATTGCGAGGAACGAAGCAATCTAAGAGGGTGTTGAAAAAAGAGGAGATTAGGTGAAAATGCCTGCTCATAAGCTGGAATTTCATCGAAAACAGGGGCAATCATGCCTCAGGGCTGTTCATAATTCACCTTATTTTGGTTCTTTTTACCTACCTTTTGACCACCACCGACAATACACCCTGGGTTAAGCGCCTGAAGCGGGTTGTGTCTTGAAGCCGACCCCCGTCAGGAGTTTGACCAATCGTTTCAAATTGAGCGCCATCGCAGTGAAGAAGGCCTGCACCGCGAACTTCACTTTGCCAAGATAGCGACAACGTCCCAGCCCATGCCCTTGCTTGGCTTCGCCAAATTTACGCTCGATTTTGTAACGTTCTTTCAACCCCCGTTGATACTGGGGTGTTT
>DDWY01000064.1:0-2065 GCA_002347705.1 Anaerolineaceae bacterium UBA2274
TGAAATCGATTTTTTGCTGGGTCGTGATGGCATAATTGCCGCTCAGGGTCTTATCGCCAAGTGCCATTGAAATACTTGCCTCGGAAAATCCGGCGATGAAGGGCTCCACTTCCCAGACGAAGGTTTGTCGTCCGCTTTCCACCGGGATCAACATGCGTTTCTGCGGCTGGACGACGGTTTTGATCATGTCGAGCTGTAAGTCGAAAACGACTCCATCTGCCAAAACGCTTTCGAGCGCCTTATCCGCCTGGTATGCTACCGTGATCAGATTCTTGCGGCCGGTTTCCAGCTTTTCGGGGTAGGTCACCATCACGTTCAGGTTGCCGCCGCTCCTGTAAATCCAGTCGGAAAGGGCCACAGCCTGACTTTGCGAGCTGACAGGAATCGCCCGCCGGGATAAGAGAAAGCCGCTGACAGTAAGCAAGAGCAAGCCCACAACGAGAAGAATAGTTTGTTTCTTGAATTTCATTTGAACACCACCAGGTAAATTATGCCCAGAATCAGAATCGCGGATGTGATTCTGCCGAGCATCGTGTAATCATTTCGGAGCGCGAAGAGCAGCAAGAATGGCAGCAAGGCCTCGATCACCAGGATCAGCATGTTGATGCGGAATTTTTTGGTTTCTTTGCTCAGGCTCATTTCAAGCTCCACCGCTCAGCAGCCACGACCAGATACCAGTCGCAATTGCCACGACGCTTATCGGGATTAGACCATATCCAATCATCTTTCGCAAGACCTTGCCTTCCTGCCCACCGAGACCAACCGTGATACAGCTGACAATCAACTTTGTGGGAGACATCACGCTCCCCATCGAAGCGCCTGCGTGTTGCGCTGCTAAGATCAGCGGCACATTGAGCTTGAGCAGAGCAGCTGCCTCTGCCTGGAGCGCGCCAAACAGGATGTTGCTGTTGTTGTTTGTCCCGGTCAGGAAAGCCCCCATCATGCCAACAAATGGCACCACCGCCGGGTAAATCACGCCGTTGATCGTTTCGGCGATCCCTCTTGCGAGCGTGCTCGTCATGCCCACATGCGTCATAATTGTAGAAACCCCTGCCATAACCACTATGCCCAGGCTTCCGTCAACCGAGTTGTGGGAAGTGAGGCTGAGAATGCGGCGGGGTGAGGTGTGGTTGAGCATGCCTTCACGTTTCAACACAAGGTATGAAAGCAAAACAGTCACAAACAGCACCGTGCCCGGGTGTGAGAAGGGGTGGAGGATGGGGCTGGATTCTGCCGGGGTAACGAAGCCCAACCCGGATATGATCTCAGGGTAGGAAAGGCTGATCGAAACCTGGTTAAGGAAAGAGTTGAGCGGTCGGATCAGGGCGACAGCAAAACCGATCACCACGAGCAAAATGTAGGGCGTCAGATGCACCAGGAGATCCCTGGTGTGCAGCTCCTGACCGCCATTTGAGATGGCGTCTTTTGTGCCGTGATAGCCTGGCAGACGGGTGAGGAGTACGAGCGTGGCGATGCCAACCAGCGAAGGTCCGATTGTGCTGAGACTCCAGAAACCATTGATATTGAGCACGTAGAGCGAGGCGCCCATCGTAAGGCTGACAGCGAGGATGGCAGGAAAAGCGTGGCGCACGCCCTTCCATCCTGTGCCAAGCAGGGTGATAATCACGCCTGTCGGCACGAAACTGAGCGCGAACAGGATGGCGGCATAAGGGGCGATCAGCAAGCCGGGCACTCCGGCAACGGCGATCAGCGACTCGAAGGCGGATGCCATCCCGCCGAAAGAAACTGCCCAACCATGCCCGATGGTGGTCATCACAATCGCGAGGATCGGGCTGTAACCCATAGCCACCAAAATTGGCGCGCACACCGCCACAGCCACCCCGAAACCGCCCATGCCCTGCAGGAAAGAAGTCAGCAGCCAGGCAATCAGCAGCAGCTGGATGGAACGGTCGTTGGAAAGGCGCGGAATGAAGAGCGAGATGGCGCGGATGCTGCCCGCTTCGCTGGCGAGGCTGTAGAGTAGCAGCGCCCCCCAGATGATGACGAGCAGATTTGCAGCCAGCACCAGGGCTTTCACCTGCGACCAGGCAAGGATCAGCCAGCT
>DDWY01000064.1:2085-37846 GCA_002347705.1 Anaerolineaceae bacterium UBA2274
CGCAAAGCTCCCCATTTGAAGAGGAGCATGAGCAAGATGACGGTCAGAATGGGCAGAAAGGAAAGCAGCCAGTTGCCGAAGGTCAGTTCCATAGGGGAACAATTATAAGCTCTCGCGCCAAAAACGGGGCTGTTTCTCAATTTGGCATTCCCAATGTTTCATTTGGATTGTGGTCCTAACATGGAAATCTGCATGTAAGTTGGTAGGGGCAGACCCCTGTGTCTGCCCAAGGTAACCACGGGGGGTTACCTCTACAGTCCTGCGGTATTGATATTTATCAGGTGGATCGGAGCGTGGAAGTTGACTCTTTCCGGGGGAAAACTGTTGGCCTGAAAACGCTGAGATAATGGTAAAATACTGGTCACACGGGGCGGTGGCGGAATAGGCAGACGCAACGGACTTAAAATCCGTCGGTGGTGACACTATGTGGGTTCGACCCCCACCCGCCCTATAAGAGGCCTGGAAAGGCCTCTTATCGTTTCCCTTGACCTAAGATTTAGTAGATAATTCTCAAATGTATTCACGATAAGAATTTGAACCTTAGGGAAAAACTAAATCTCTCCGAGATCTAAATCAAATTTCATCCTCATTGATAAAAGGCATCAGTTGCTTCAAAATCTTCAACTTTCCGGTTTTCATCAGATCCCCGGCGATTTCAGTCAAAACTTTTTCGTCGATGAACGGTGCCAGACCAATCAGGTAGCGTTCCTTTTGCTCGGTGTTCATTAACCGGGCGATCTTCCCCAGGCTTTTTTCGTTCATAAAGGGTGCTAAAGCTTTCAGGAAGTGGGAATCTTTTTCTGAATTGAAGATCCTTTCGGCGAAATTCCCCAGGTCATCTTCATCCAGGAAGGGCGCCAGCGCGACCAGCTTATCAAAGCTGCCGGTGACGCTGTGCTGGCGGTCGATCAGGCTCGCCAACTGGGAGCTTTCCAGGAAGGGTGCCAGCGGGATGATCTGCGACAGATCTTTGATCCTGGTTTTGTCGATCATCTGAGCCAGGCGTTTTGAGTCAGCCGCCCTCAGCACACCGCTGGGGCGGTGTGCTTTAAGAGATATACGGGCAGACACGGGGGTCTGCCCCTACAAAGAACAATACCCATTTGGGAATAGCGGGCAGGGATTGCAAGCGGAACGGGGCAAGCCCGTTCCCTACAAAGGGGGGGCGAGGTTTAAATCACCATTAATTATTCACACCCCCGCCTTCCGGCGGTTGTCTTCTTTGCAGAGCATTTGGCAGTTGGCGGGTTCGGTTTTGCCCCCGGCATGCCAGGGGGTGATGTGGTCGGCTTCCATGTCGTCGATCTCAAAGTGCTTGCCGCACACCGGGCAGATCCCATTCTGGCGTTCATACGCTGAGCGTTTCTGGCTCCACGAAAAGCCCCTCAGGTTCAAGGTGCGGTCGCTGCGCGTGAGCACATACGGGTAGATGCCGCGTTTATTGGTGACGTCATCATCCATCATCAATTCACTGACTTCACGCTCCAGTTTCTTGGTGTCGTAGAGCTGGTCTTTGAACTGGTCGTACAGTGAACCCCAATCGACGCCCTTCATTTCTTTGCGATAGGTGGTGAAGGTGCCCTGCACCCACTCGATCACATTCCGAAAGTAAGTCCACAACTCGTTGGCGTTGGGGTCGTGCTGATGTTTGGACATATAGTCCTTGATCTGATCGCCTTTTCCTCTATCTTTGGAGATCCATTTGAGGGCGGTTTCAAGGATTTCCTGGCGGATCGGGGAGCCATTAACGTAATCCTTCGACAGCAAATAAGCGGGCGCCATGGATTTGCTGAAGATCGATTTGGCGTGCGTCAGCCAGGGTCCGGTGTAGGTGGCATTGCGCAGTTCCTGTTCGGTCAGTTTGACTCCCTGCATGTTGATGATGCGGAACCATGCCAAGCGCTCGTCATCAGTGCCTTCGCAGATGTAGATCATCAACTTGTAATTCAGAATGTCCTCTTTGGAAGACTGGGTCAGGTTGTGGAAGGCGAGACTATCCACCGAAAAGTCACCGTGCACATACTGGCAGAAGCTGACCGTGCGCTGTTGACCGTCCATGACCTCGAAGGTGCCGTCCTCGTTCTTCATCCAGTACATCACGTTGAGCGGATAGTTTTTGCGAATGGTATCGATGACCGCGCTGCGTTTTTCGGCGTCATAGACGAACTCGCGCTGGTACTTCGGGCGGATGTTGAGCCTGCCGTCGTAGCCCAGGACGCCTTCTTCGTCGTTATCGACGTAATTTTGCGCCACATCGCGGATGGTGATCTCATGTAATTCAATTTTCATTGTGCAACCCCTTTGCGTTTGATCAGGATGCGACCATATTTTAGTTTCCCGTTTAAGTATGGTCCATCTTTGCCGGTTTTTGTTGGAATACCTGCTAGACCCTTTATATTACCTGCAATGAGACCTATTATTTTGAATTGGTCCGGATTGTACTTATCCAAAAAGGTGATGGGCACGCCCATCGGTCCTTCATAATCATAAGGGATCTCCGCGACTTTGTTCACGTTGATGGCGTCATAGTTGTCGTAGTGTGGATAGACTTTTGGATCGTATTGACGATAGAGTGTCAAGTTTTCATGGCGTTTAGTTGTATCCAGGTTGGTGAACCAGCAACCCATGATATGTTTAAGCCGTTTTCCATCTACAATTTTCTCGAAATCATAATCCGCTGGGACTATGAACCACATATCCTGGTTTATATTCCTGTAACCCAACCAGAGTTTTCCATCTTTTATCAGCGAAAATATATCTTTATAGGTAATTGAATTCTTATTTCCGATAATTATGAACTTTTTATCGTATTCCACCAACTGGGCAACATATTCTCTGAATAATGAGAAAGGCGGGTTGGTGACGACGATATCAGCCTCTTGGAGGAGCTCGATGCATTCCTGCGAGCGAAAGTCGCCATCACCCTGCAGTAAACTGAGGGTGTTGCGTTGGTTGCGAAGCAAATACTCCACATCCGCAAGCCCTACAGCGCCATCACCATCCTCATCCCTCACTTCGGTGATCTCGATCTTGTAAGGTTTTTTGTCTTCCCCCTGACTGACACCCAAGCCCTGCACTTCAAAGAGCGGCAGCTGCCCTTCCGCGATGGGAGAATCAACGTAACTGGTGGCGGTCAGTTTTGCCAGCCCCAGGTGATTGAAGTTCATGGCGAAATATTTGAAAAAGTTGCTCTCAAAAGGGTCGTCACAGTTGCAAAGGACTTTTTTTCCCTTGAAATGCTCTTTGTAGTGTTTTAATTCTGCTTCGATATCCGGGAGTTGGGTATAGAATTCGTCCGCTTTTGCCTTTGCCGCCTTCTGCAAACTCTGGTTGTTATTTGCCATGCCTGCCCTTTCTGCCTGAATGCTACGGTACTCTCCATTATACCCGTTCCGCTGCTGGGGGCGTAAGTTTTCATCTTCCATTGTTCGTCTTCCATAGCAAGGTTAGCGATACCCAGAGGGCACTATGTGACGAAAAAAAGCCGGATTCAACTGAAGGATCTGGCCTCCGAAAAGACATTGTAATCACCGCAACCCCCTCCAGCGCAGCGGAAAGGAGAGGGAATTAAAGGGGGTGGGTCTGTCATCCCGAGTTTGCGAAGGATCTAATTTTTTAAATTTATCCGTAGGCCGGGTCATCGTGCTCGAAGAGTATCCGGCGCAGAACCCGGCAAAGCATTGGCATAGGGCCAGGTGGGAAGCACAAATGGCGAAAAGCTTGACCGCGGGTGAAGTTTGTGATGTCAGGTTGAAACGAGGGCAGAACTGGAAGAAAATCTGCTTGAGTTTGAGGTAGAATAATCATAGAAACAAATTTTCAATTGTTTTCTCATGGATAAGGGAGGTCCAATGAAACGTTTATTTTTTGTTATTACCGTTGTATTAATCCTTACTGCATGCACCCCAAAGCCTGAGCAAATTAGTCCATATGTTGATCAAACACTTACTGCATTACCAACACGAACAAATTATCCAACAAACACGCCTTTTTCGACCAATACTCCATTCGCGACTTATACCCCTCTACCAACTTACACTAAGGTACCAACTTATACACCGATAATCAAGGTAGTTACTCCTACAAATACACTAGCACCAACTTCAACAAACACCCCGACACCGACAAATACTCCACAATACAGCTCATACCAACTAACTGCCACAGCAAACAAGGCTACAAACGATTACAAAGCCTCGTTTGAGCAAATACAGTGGCGTGATTTCATCACTTATCCTGAGAAGTATGATGGAAACAAAATCAGAATAAACTGCCGGGTTTTCAATATTGTCAAAAGCAGTAAACATATTCAGTGTTATGTACCGGGGACCTATGAGGCCTTCTATGTGAAGTTCACTGATTCATTTGATGATATTTACGAAAACAATATTCTCACAATTTATGGCACTGGTGACGGTCTTGAATGCTTCACAAATACCATGGGAAACCAGATTTGCCAGCCGTTGATCAAAGATGCTTTCTTTACGCGGTAAATTTATATTTATTAACTCGGGATCAGGCTAACTTACTAAGACTGGTATAAATGCCAGTCTTTTATTTAATTCAGCGAATTGCCGGATCATCATTGTAAAGACTGGGCAAGATTCCCTGTCCTCTCCACCAGCACGCCCTGCCTGATACTATAATTAACCTGATCAAGGATGAAGGAATGAGCGTACCGGACACATCCGTTCTTGAGGCATTTATCGTGCGAGCCAAAGCCAATACCTATGTGGGAGGGGGGGGGCAGCCCTCGATTTAAGCTTAACCACATCTCCGGTTTTGTGTCATGTGTGTTGATCGCTTTGCTAAGTTCGCGATGACGGGACGCAGATTAGAATAAAGCCCCCACGCTCAGCATATCGATTTAGAATGCTTATTTCCCATTGCTAAAATAGAACAAACGTGCTATTATTGCAGCTAAAACCCGATCTGAAATGCCGCCCCTTAACAATCGATATCCATTTGCAGTCAATTCGCGTTTAGCGCTATCAAAAAACACTGCAAATGGTGCAAATCGTGCAAATAGGGGAGCAGGGGACCCCGTACTGGGACAGCTAAGTGGCAGAGAGCATGTAGGGGCTGGTTCTGAACCAGCCCCTACCACCGGTAAAAAATACATTCTTCCTGGCGGGTTTCCACTTCCCGAGCAGAACAAATTGCGAAATTTTATTGAGCAAAACCCGGCCCCAGCCGCCGCGCTTTACCAATCAGCAGGTTTTTACACTGAAAGTGCGTTTTAGCGTTATCAAAAAACAGTGCAAATGGTGCAAATCGTGCAAATGGGGGAGCAGGGGACCCCGTACTGGGACAGTTAAGTGGCAGAGAGCATGTAGGGGCTGGTTCAGAACCAGCCCGTACCACCGGTAAAAAATACATTCTTCCTGGCAGGTTTCCTTTTCCCGTGCAGAACAAATTGCGGAATTTTATTGAGCAAAACCCGGCGCCAATCGCCGCGCTTTACCAATCAGCAAGTTTTTACACTGAAAATGCGTTTTGGTGCTATCAAAAAACGCCGTAAAAAGTGTAAAAAGTGGCTTCGCTGCCCTCCTGATGATTGGACACATGAAAATCCTTAATCTACGCAAGCGCAATATTTTTGTTCTGAAGCGTTTATAATACATTAGGTTAAAAATGATGAGAAAACATATCCACTCTGGCTTAATTGTCATATTGCTGTTTGCATTGCTTCTCTCAGCATGTTCTGAGGGGGGCAAAACCGCCGACCCGACTGCCACGCCCGTGCCGCCGACGGCTACGCTCATTCAGCCAACGGTGGTCTTCGTGGATGGCACGCCGCAGGTGGTGGTGGAGCCCATCAATCCCACCCCCACACCCGACCTGGTCAACCCGAATCCGGTCCGAATTACCGAGTTGGAATACGTCCAGACCGGCAGCCAACTGCAGATTATCGCCAAGCTCTTCAATACCCTCACCGACGCCATCCTGCGGGATGTGCAGGTGGAGGTGCTGGCGCTGGATGCCAGCGGCAACCGCATCGCCCATGAAGTGCGCACCGTGCGCTACCTCTTCCCGCGCGAAACCACCGGCTTGGTGCAGGACTTCGAGCTGCTCCCCGGGCTTGAAACCTATACCGTGGAAGTGCGCGTAAAAGAAGGCCTGAAGGACCGCCAGCTGCGCTATTCCCAGCCTTTGCTCGTGAAAATTACCGGTTGGGTGGAAGCTGAAGAGGGTATCAGGCTGACGGGTTGGATCAACAATTCCGACCCCTATACCTACACAAAAGTCGCGCTGAACGCGATTGCTTACAGCGCAAGCGGCAAGATCATCGGCGGTGGGCGCGGCATAATTGATTTCGTGCCGGAAAAAGACCGCACCGGCGTTTCCGTCCTGGCAAATATCGAGGCTGATCAGGAGATCGCGCTGGTGGAGATTTACCCGTGGATCACCGCGCAATCTGCTTCACTCGAGGGCGGAACCTGGTGGGAAAACATCGATGTCAGGCAGTGGAACTTTATCGCCGATGACTATCAGCATGTTTCCGGCGGGGCACTGCTCAAAAACCTGACCGACCGCTTGCTGACAGAAACCTATTACCTGCTGACGGTTACTGACGCGGCAGACAAGGTCTGCCTGGCGGAGCAAGGTTACATTGACCTGATCTGGCCAAAGCAGGAGTTGGTCTTCTCCCCGGGCATCCTCGACCTGCCAATGGATTGCGTGGCGCGGCAGGTGGATATGATCATCGTGCCTGGCGAATTCGGGCAGTTCCAGCTCGGATATGACCCTCTTGAAGTCGGCACGCCAGTGGTGAATGAAGGCGGCGAGACTGCCAGCGTGAACATCATCAACAATCTGAACGCGGATGTCTCAAGCGCGGTGGTTTACCTGGTGATAACAGATGCGTCTGGTAAGATCGTTGGGGGCGGCGCTGCTCAGAGCGGGAATATTCGTGCCAACAGCTCATTGACAGTGCAAGTCCCGATTATTTATCTCGGAATAATAGAAGAACTCAAATTCGAAGCTTCGGTCAGCATCCCGATGGATGTGACCATAGGACCATGAACCAAGGAGAATAGTATGACCCAACACCCAAAACGGCGAAAGTTTGTCCCTACCCCACTTAATCCTTTAACCCCCGTGCCCGCGGATATCGACATTGCCCAGGCGGCAACGCTCAAACCGATCCGCCAGGTGGCAGAAGAAATGGGCTTGGAGGAAAGCGAGCTGGAACTCTATGGCGATTACAAGGCGAAGATCAAGCTTGAAGTGCTGGATCGCCTGGCAGACGCGCCCGATGGCAAGTATATCGACGTGACCGCTATCACCCCCACACCGCTCGGAGAAGGGAAAACGACCACCACAGTCGGCTTGAGCCAGGCGCTTGGAGCCCATCTGGGCAAACGCGTGGTTACCTGCATCCGTCAGCCCAGCCAGGGACCGACCTTTGGCATCAAGGGCGGCGCTGCCGGCGGCGGCTACTCGCAGGTTATCCCCATGGAGGACTTCAACCTGCATCTGACCGGCGACATCCACGCCATCACCGCCGCAAACAACCTGCTGGCGGCTGCCATCGACACGCGCATGTTCCATGAATCCACTCAGACGGATCTGGGTCTGTTCAACCGGCTTTGCCCGAAAGACAAAAAGGGCAAGCGCCATTTTTCAGTAAGTATGCAAGGACGCCTGAAGAAATTGGGCATCACCGAGACGGATCCTGATCTGCTGACCGATGAGCAAAAGGCGCGCTTCGCGCGGCTGGATATTGACCCTGAGACGGTCACCTGGCGGCGGGCTGTGGACGTGAACGACCGCATGCTGCGCGGGATTACGGTTGGGCAGGGCGATGCTGAAAAAGGTTTTGAGCTCAAAACAAATTACTACATCAGCGTTGCAAGTGAGCTGATGGCGATCCTGGCGCTGGCAACCAGCCTTCAGGACATGCGCGAACGGATCGCGAAGATGGTGATCGGGCAGTCCAGGCAAGGCGAGCCGATTACAGCCGACGATCTGGGCGTGGCTGGCGCGCTGACCGTGCTGATGAAGGACACCATCAAGCCAAACCTGATGCAGACCCTCGAAGGCACCCCTGTGCTTGTGCACGCGGGGCCCTTCGCCAATATCGCCCACGGCAACAGCTCGATCATGGCAGACAAAATCGCCCTAAAACTGGCAGATTTTGTGATCACGGAATCAGGCTTTGGCGCGGACATGGGCATGGAAAAATTCTTCGACATCAAATGCCGCTACTCGGGCAACATTCCGAGCGTGGTGGTGTTGGTGGCGACGGTCAGAGCGCTCAAGATGCACGGCGGCGGCCCCAAGGTTAGCGCTGGCGCACCGCTTGCCCCGGAGTATATTGACGAAAACCTCGAATTAGTGGAAAAAGGCGCTGCGAACCTGCTGGCACACGCCAGCATCGCGCAGAAATTCGGCGTACCCGTGGTTGTGGCGGTCAATCGATTCCCCACAGATACCGACGCCGAGCTGGAACTGGTGCGCAAAATCGCGCTGGGGCACCCCGGCGTGGCGGACGCGGTGGTAGCGGATCACTTCAGCCTGGGTGGCGCTGGCGCTGTCGCGTTGGCGGAAGCGGTCGTGAAGGCGTCTGAGAAACCAGCGGACTTCAAATTCCTCTACCCATTGAATATCCCGCTCAAGGAGAAGATCGAAACTATCGCCAGGGAAGTCTACGGCGCGGACGGGGTGGATTACAGCGAGCTGGCAGAAACGCGCATCGCCGAATATACCCGCATGGGTTACGACAAACTTCCCATCTGCATGGCGAAGACCCACCTCTCCCTCAGCCATGACCCCGAGCTGAAAGGCGTGCCAAAGGGCTACCGCATCCCCATCAGGGATGTCAGCGCGTCGGTTGGGGCTGGCTTCGTTTATCCCCTTTTGGGAAGCATGAGCACCATGCCTGGTCTGCCGACCAGACCCGCTTATTACGACATCGACATCGACTTTGAGACGGGAAAGATACTGGGATTGAGTTAAAAATTTTTGCTACAAGGAAAACGGCTGGGAGACCAGCCGTTTTTTTATAGAGCGGTCAAGGCTATACACTTGTGAGCGTTTCTCTATACCAATTTTTTATAATCCATTAATGATTAGTGAGTATGATAAAGTTTACAAAAGATAAAAGACTTTATCTATCAGAAGGTGAATTATGACCAAACAAAACAAACTACGCACGCTTTTCTTTCTCTTGTCAATCATTGTGGTTGGCACTGCCTGTTCCTTATCGCGGGTGGTTACTTCCAACCCGCAACAGCCGACAGCAATGCCTTTGGCGGAAACCACAGCCGTGCCAACAACCTTACCCCCTCAGGAATCCGGGACCATTCTGGTGCCAGAATTCGCAACCCTGGAGGGCAGCCTTGAAGCCCTGTATGAAATGTACAGCCCTGGGGTTGTTTCGCTGCAGTATGCTTCCGTTAGTGGTTCAGGGCAAGGAACAGGTTTTGTGATTGATAAAGAGGGGCACATCGTCACCAATTATCACGTTGCCAGTGATATCGATCAGCTTGAAGTGCACTTTTCATCCGGCCTGAAAGTCTATGGTGAGGTGATCGGGTCAGATATGGACTCTGATCTGGCTGTCATCAAGGTGGATGTGGATCCGGACGAGCTGGTTCCGCTGCCCCTGGGAGACTCTGATCAGATCAAGGTCGGGCAGATGGTGGTGGCAATTGGCAACCCGTATGGCTTGAGCGGCACAATGACGATGGGCGTTGTTTCCGCGAGGGGAAGGGTCTTGGATTCGATGCGCCAGACCTCGGCGGGGACATATTACTCTTCGGGCGATACGATCCAGACCGACGCCTTGATCAACCCCGGGAATTCCGGCGGACCACTGCTTAACCTCAATGGGGAAGTGATCGGGGTGAACCGGGCGATCCAAACAGCGGGTTTGAGCATCACCGGTGATGCTATCAACACCGGAATTGGTTTCGCTATCTCCTCAAATGTGGTGCGCAAGGTAGTACCATCATTGATCGAAAAGGGCAGTTACGAGTATCCATACCTCGGTCTCACCAGTTATTCGAGTATGTCGCTGGCAATGATAGAGGTGTTGGAACTGCCTCAATCCACAGGCGCGTATGTGCTGTCAGTCGTAAAAGGCGGTCCGGCTGATCAGGCAGGGATCCGGGGTGGGACGTCGCCAAGTTCGGTGCAGGGGCTGTATAAGGGCGGAGATTTGATCATCGCGGTTGATGGTCAGCCGATCAAGGATTTTAGCGAGTTGATGAGCTACATGGTGGTCAACAAAAACCCGGGCGAGACGATCACCTTTACCGTCATCCGAAATGGAGAAACCTTGGATGTGGATGTGGTGCTGGGGTACCGCGAGTAAGACCACATTTGAACAAAAAAGAGGCGCCGTAGCGCCTCTTTTTTGTGCATTGATGTCGTACCAAAATTCCAGCGAACTATTCGTATCTGAGAGCTTCTACCGGTTCCAGGTTGGCAGCCCGCAGAGCTGGATACCAACCAAAGAAAATGCCAACCGCGAGCGAAAAGAGCGTAGCAAGCAGGACAGAATTCAGGCTGATCTCAGGCACCAGCGGTGTGCCGGAATTGGCAGCAACCGCGCCAACAATTTCTCCGAGCAGCCATCCAAGTCCGATACCTATCAGACCGCCAAAAACACTCAACATTGCGGATTCTGTCAGGAACTGCAGCTGGATATCAAACTTACGTGCTCCCAGGGCTTTACGCAGACCAATTTCTCGCGTCCGTTCAGTCACGGAGACGAGCATAATGTTCATGATGCCAATGCCGCCCACCAGTAGTGAGATTGCGGCAATCCCAGCCAGAAAAATTGTCAGAATATTGGTGATGGAATTGGCAATCGAGAGCATATCCTCCTGGTTGGTCATCGTGAAATCATCCGGCTGACGGCTGGTGAGGCGGTGAGAGGCTCGCAGAAGAGTTCTTCCTTCATGCATTGCTTCGTCAATTGAGTTCGAATCCTGCGCCTGGATAAGCAGAAAATCTACAGCATTGGGAACATTTTGGCGCTTCACACGCAGCTGCATGGCAGTAATTGGGATGTAAGCATCCATATCCGGGCTGGAAAATTGGTTGCCGCCTTTGGCAGCAGCAACGCCGACCACACGGAAGGGATAGTTGTTGATGTGCACGGTCGTGCCGACCAGTTCAGTTTGACGACCCGTCAGCCTTTCAGCCAGCTCTGGTCCGAGCACGACCACTGAACTGCGGTTTGTGATGTGACTTTCTGTGAAGAAGCTTCCTTCGCTGAGTTTGAGGTCGATGACTTCGGCATAGTTCCCGGTAACACCCATGATGGAGGTTTGAGCGCTCTCATCGCCAAAGCGAACACTGCTTTGTCCTGAAAGTACAGACGCAATATTCAGGATGTGGGGGGCGCGGGCTCGGTTGGCAAGCGCGTCGGCGTCTGCTGTGGTGAGATACTTGGGATTCGTCACGTCCTCCGTGCGATTACCGCGAAAAACGTAAATCACGTTCGTTCCGATCGATTCAATTTGCCCCATAATGCTTGCTTCGGCTCCCTGTCCAATCGACAGAACCCCAATAACCGCCCCAACGCCAATCACGATGCCCAGAACCGTCAAAAAAGAACGGGTTTTATTGCCTGCAATACTTGCAATTGCCTCTTTAAGTGCTTGCCAGAATTTCATGCGATTGCCTCCGGGGCTTTGATCAGACCATCGAAGAGCTGTATGGTTCGCTGGGCGTGAAGCGCAACTGTGGGATCATGGGTAACCAGGACGATCGTGGTGTTCTGTTGCTGGTTAAGCTTGATGAGTAGTTCCATAACCTCTTTGCCGGATTGGGAATCGAGATTGCCAGTTGGCTCATCTGCCAGCAGGATTGCCGGCTGATTCACCAGCGCCCTGGCGATTGCCACGCGCTGCTGCTGCCCGCCAGACAGCTCGTTGGGCTTGTGACGCATGCGATCTCCAAGCCCGACAGATTCCAACGCTGCTTCTGCGCGCTGACGCATATTGGATGTGTCCTCACTGTAACGCAACGGCAGGGCGACATTTTCGATGGCGTCGATGCGTGGCAGCAAGTTGTACTTTTGGAAAACAAAACCAATCTTTTGGTTGCGCACAATCGCAAGTTCATCATCATGCAGGTCAGAAACGCGTAAAGAATCGAGGTAGTAATCGCCAGACGTGGGGGAGTCCAAACAGCCGATCATGTTCATCAAGGTCGACTTGCCCGAACCACTTGGGCCCATGATGGCAACCATTTCACCCGGAAAAATCTGCATATCAATGCCGCGCAATGCCCGAACCACGATCTCGCCAATATAATAGTCCTTGGTGAGATTTTGCACATCGATCACAGGCTTGACAGCCTGAGGGGTAAGCTCCATTTTTACCTGCCCATTTGCATGAAGGAATCCATCAATGAGACTGGCGGCGAAAGCAAAATGGCTTCTCCATCCTGGATGTCTCCTTGAAGAACTTCGATTTTGCGGCTTGAATAAGCCCCGATTTTGACTTCTACCTCCATCGGCTTTCCATCCCGCAATACGTAGACAAAGTAATTGCCGTTGCGGCTTACGATCGACTCAGCAGGCACGGTGTAGGTGTTTGGTTTTTCTTCGATCAGGATGTTCACACCCACGGTCATACTGGGTCTGATGCCCTCATGATCGGAATCCAGGCGAATCGTGACGTTGTAATTAACAATGCCAGCAGTGTTAACGCCAACTGTAGCAACCTCAGTCACAGTTCCATAAAAAGTCTGCTCAAAAAAAGCGTCAAACACCAATTCGGCTTCTTGCCCAACTTTGACTAAGGGAATGTCAACCTCCGAGATGGGCACGTCCACGTATAGCTCGGATAGATCAGCAATTTGGGCTGCTGGACTGCCAGGGCTGACCATGTCGCCAGTTCGGTTAGTCAGGGAAGTGACTGTTCCAGCAAAGGGGGCTTTGATGGTCTGACCTTCCAACTGCTTTTCCGCGAGATTAAGTTGTAATTCGAGTTTTTCCCTGGCATCAGGGTCAGGACCATCAGCAATCTTTTCCAACTCTGCCTCCCAGGCGGCAATATTCTGCTTTTGGAGGTTTATCTGGCTGTTGAGCGAGTCAGTTTCGCTGGCAATGACGGCAGGATCGCAAAAGTCGAGATCCGCGCGGGCAGCCTGAACCTGCAGCCAATATGTTTGGGTTGACCAATTGCGATAACTCTCAAGCGCGTCATCATAAGCGGTCTGCAGGTTGTTCAGACGCCAGTCTGTGCATTCGCGCTCGGTAAGGGCGAGTAGATTTTGTTCAAGCGTTCTGAGCGTATTCTCAGCATTAATCAGGTTATTTTGCAAAGTGACCCGCTGCAAATCTGTGTCGGGATCGAGTTTCTGCAATCCAGTTTGGGCGTTGAGCAAGTTGAGCCGCGCCTGGAGCATTTCTGCTGGCAGGCGGGAGTCATCAAGACGGTAGAGCACGGTGTCTGCCGCAACTTCCGCGCCAACTTCATGTGCCACTTCACCAACAAAACCTGAAGTTTGCCAATAAAGCAAGGCAGATTGACGCGGGCGGATGGTGCCGGCGCCGCTGATGGTGGAAACAAGCGTTTCACGTGTGTATGGAATAGTTTCCAGTTGGGCGAGAGCATCTTCATTTGCTCTGCGCTGGCGTTCCTGGTTCAAAAAATACGCTCCGACGATGAGCGCGAGGATAATAAAAATGACCAGTAACCTGCGGCCAGTTTTCTTCTTCTTTTTTAGTTGGGGTCGATCAACAGTTGACATCAATTCCTCCGAAATAGTATTGGTAAATAATACCCTTGAATAGTAAGAGAAGCATTAATATAGCTTGGACAAAAGATGGTAGGTCATAGGTGGTAGGTGTATGTCGGGTCATAGTGCTCGAAGAGTATGTATAGTTTAACCCGGCATCACAAGCACCAGCACACACAATTTTTAGCGGTATTCCTTTGAATGAAATGAGGTTTGGCGTAGGTCAGGTCCCGTATTTGGACCTGACATCACAAGTGCCGGCGTGCACAATCTTTACAGGCATCCCGTTGAATGAATTGAGGTGCGGATTCACTCGTGGCGTCAGGTTCACCAGCAGAACCCGACCTACAGAGACTACCTGTCAGCCACCACCAATCAGCTGACAACTACTTGATCATTCTGGAGACCGCTTTAAAGGCTGGGTGTTGGGCGGATCGCAGCAAACTGAAAAGCGCCATCTCGACGGTGGTCAGATGCACCCCCTGGCTGGCAAGCTCCTGCAAGGCAATAGTCTTGTTGTAAGGCTTGCGCGAAGAGACAGCATCCGCAGCCAGGTGTACCTCAAAACCCTCAGCGACCAGATCGAGACTGGATTGGTAAAGGCAAATGTGTGCTTCGAAGCCGCACAGAAGCAATTGACTGCGCCCGGAACTGCGTATAGCCTCTTGAACAGCGGCGTCTTGCCAGATGCTGAAGTGCACGCGAGGTAAGTCCGTCTGGCCAGGCAGAAGCTCTGCGATTTCAGGGATGGTGTTTCCAATTTTTTCGGGAACCTGTGCTGTCAGGAGCACCGGTATCTTGAGCATGCCCGCTCCCTGAACAAGCTGCCTAACGGCTTGTATGGCTGATTCGCTCTCAGCCACAACCCGGGCAAGCTTCCCCTGGACGTCAACAACGATTAATAATGTGTTTTCAAGGCTCAACATGGGCAATGCTCCTGACTTCAGTTCGTTTGCATCAATTATAATCAAGCTATGCAAGCTAAAACTGCTTTTCCGGTCATCTGGGATTCAATAAAAATTTGGTGGAAGGATTGGGCTAACCAGGTTCTGGTGGCACTATCGGCAGTCCTGCTGAGCCTGACGATTGTACTTTATCCACTGGCGCTTTTTGGCGTTTATGAGCAAGCCCTGGACCTTAGCCACGGCATCCGCACTGGCATCCTCGGTTTCTGGAAGGGTTTCAAGACTTATTGGCGCGTGAGTCTGCCCTGGGGTTTGCTGAATCTGCTGGTTATCGGTTTTTTGGGTTTTAACATCTGGTTCTATCTCAATGTGGATCACCCAATTGCTTTGGTATTAATGGCATTGATGCTTGGGTTGGTCTCTTTTTGGCTGATCTGGCAGTTTTACACGGTCAGTTGTTTTTTCCTGCAAGAAGAAAAGAAACTCAAGATAGCCTGGAAGAACGGCCTGGCAATTATCCTGCTGCAGCCTGGGTATGCCATCGTGATTGCTTTGGTGATGTTAATCCTCGTTGGATTGTCGCTGACGACCTTCATTCCATTTTTTTTGGGATCTGTGCCCCTGATCGCCATCCTGGGTTTGCGGGCAGTCCAGGAAACAATCAAGCAGGATGATGCTTAATTTGCTATACTAAATCCAGTTTTTATCGAGCTCATGCGAGGAGTTATGGCACGAAAAATCCTTGGCTATATCGAGTTAGTATGGACCTGCGATAGTTGCGGTACAAAAAACCCAGGTGCTATAAAATCCTGCACCAGTTGCGGCGCACCACAACCTCTGGGAGTGCGCTTTGAGCAGGTGGACCCTAATACCTTTAATTTCATCAAAGACGAAGCATTGATCCGCATGGCACGTTCAGGACCGGATAAGCACTGCCCCTATTGCGGCACACGCAACCTGGCGGATGCTCTGACCTGCGTGCAGTGTGGTGGCGACCTGACCGTTGGGGCTACGTCAAGACCTTCGGGCGACGTGATTGAGCCCTATCCGTTGGAAGGCAAGCAAAGTCAGCCTCAACCCACCTCAGGGCAACAGCCGATGGCAACCCGGGCACCTATGCCCCGCAAAGTTTCAATTGTAATGATTTTGGTGCTGCTGGCGATCTGTGTGTTTGGGGTTTTCATGCTCACACAGATGCTGCGCACGGACGTGGTGAAAGCGACAGTGACTTCCACCCAATGGGAAAGGGTGGTGGTGGTGGAGTCTTACCAGCGGGTGAATGCCAGTGACTGGGCGGCAAATATCCCGGCTGACGCAATCATCTCAAGTTGTTCGCTGGAGTACCGCTACGATTCCGACGAGCCGGCAGAACATTCGGAGGAAATTTGCGGAACTCCCTACACGGTCGACACCGGCACTGGTGTGGGTGAGGTGGTGCAGGACTGCTACTACCGTGTGTACGAGGACTACTGCCGCTATGAGACGATGGGCTGGACGGTTGTGGACACATTACGGTTGACTGGAACGGATCTAAACCCGCTTTGGCCGGCAGCGAACCTGACAAGCACGGAGCGGGTCGGGGAGGCAACCGAGACCTACACCATCTGGTTCAATGCGGGAGGAAAGAATTATGACCTGCGAACCACGAATTACAGCCTGTATCAGCAAGCGTACCCGGGCAGCCGATGGGAACTGGAAGTAAATCAGCTTGGTGCGGTCACTTCCGCACAACCCTCGGATTAATCCTGAAATTTAGCGCGAATCACTCAAGTTCCCCTTCTCGATGTCTTAACGATCTGTCACTGCATTGGATTTTCTGAAATTGAGTCTTCACAATTCTGTCATTGCGACTGCTTGCGTACAGAGTAGGAACGAAGCAATCTAAAATGTAGATACGCTAAGCAAAATACGAATTACACAAACCCTTCATGGATTTGGTTGTGATCCTGCTACCTCAAGCGTTTGGGTTTGCAAAGAGTTTAGATTGCTTCACAAAAGAAGTTCGCAATGACAGAATAATAAGATTGCGCTCGTTTTTTTATCTGTCATTGTGAGGAACGAAGCAATCTAAAATGCTTGCCTACAAGGCGTTCAGCGGTTCACACACTTTAGACCTTCTGTCATTGCGAGGAACGAAGCAATCTAAAATGTGTGCACGCAAGCAGCACGAGAGGTTCAGATAAGTTTGATCTATTAAGAAAGCGCGATTTGCCACCTCAAGCGTTTTGGTTTGCAAAGAGTTTAGATTGCTTCACAAAAGAAGTTCGCAATACCCAGAGGGCACGATGTGACAGTCCAAAAGAAGTTCGCAATGAAAGAGGATAAAAAGCGCGCGCAACACCCATATGGCAGGATGTTACAAATAAAGAAACATATCATCGTTGAATCAACAGCTCTCAATCCTTGCAGTTGCCTCTTCTGTTCGTTCCATCGAGACCACATCAAACCATTATATAAGAATCAAAAAACCCACCTGATCGGCGGGTTTTTTGTGTGTAGCGGTTTATCTGTAAGCCGGGATCAACACCCAACGTTCGCCGTCTTTGAAGGCATAGTGGGGCAGCCAGCCTAAACCAAAAAACTCCTCCACAATGTCCTTTTTGTAAGGGTTGATGGTGACTTCGCGGATGGTGCCAGCCATGTCTTGCGCGCTTTCCTGGTAAGCAGCCAATTCCTCTTTCAATTTCTCATCCAATTCTGCAAGCTGCTTGTTGTATTCCTTAATCATCAGCTCAGATTCCTCCACATTTGACTTGGCGGTGGATGTCAATCGGCGTTTGGTGAGCGAGCTGTTGATGCTTTTTTTATGCCCGGAGAAAAGGCTGACGACCGTCGAAAGACCTGTGCCGGCTTCTTCCATCCGGCGCTGGTTGAGAATCTTTTGCTCCTTGTCCAGTTCGATCTCTTCCTTCATTTTCTTGGATTCGATCGATTTGCGCAGTTTCTCGTACTTCTGTTCGATTTTCTCGACTTCGTCAGACTGCCCTCCCTGGCTGGCTTTGATGCAGCGGGCTTCAAACGTTTCGCGGCTCTCGCCGGGTTTGGAGGTGAGTTTGAGCTTGTCATTGGTGAAGAGGGTCAGTCCATTATCGCGATAGATCCATTCCTCGAAATACTTGGAAAGGCTGGCAATGTTCTTCTCGTCGTCAAAGGGGTAACGTAAATCGCCAAAGGTGGCGTTTGGCAGGGGGCGGGATTCGGCTGCCAGCAAATCGATGGGCTCGTGTTGATAATCAAGCCAGCGCACCAGCCCGCGCCCTTCGATGCCAGGAAGATTGACGGAAATTTTCTTTTCCAGGTCCAATCCATAAGTACGGTTGGCAAAGTAAACCTTTGCCTGACCCACCAGTGAGGGTTCGTAGTGGTAGCGCTGTTCAGCAGTGGAGGGGATACCCCTTTTTGCAGCCAGCCTGAGAGCCTCACTGAGGCTAACCGTGACAGGCAGGTAAAGAACATTGGCTTTGGAGGAAAGAACAGGTTGATTGGTGCTCCCAGGCAGGTCCTTTTTGGCTCCTCCGAGGACTTGCTCAACGCTGATCGGCGCGTTGCCGTTGGCGGCGCTGGAGACCTGCAGCACGTCTGCCCCAACCAGGCGGTTGAGCTCAGCCAGTTTTGTGCGCATGATGGGACCAGGGAGGTAATTCATCGCCCAGCGGGTGGTAAAGATTTCCGGAGCTTTGGCGTGCACGTTGTGCAGCAAGAAAACACGCTTACCCAGGGTGGATATGACGCTGTCGAAGTAAGCGCGGTCAAAGGAGCCCGTCGCTGTCGCCAGACCATCCAGCAGACGTTGCTTATCCTGGTCCGTTTGGAGTTTGCCGATGATCCAGGTGCCGGTGTTGGAAAGCGCTTTGTAATCCAGATCGATGGGGTTCTGCGTGGCAAGCACCAAGCCAACGCCAAAGGCGCGGGCTTGCTTGAGCAGGCGCAGGATGATCGGCTTGCTGGGTGGATTGGCAACCGGCGGCAGGTAGCCTACAATTTCATCAAAGTAAACCAGGGCCCGCAGGCTGCTTGTGCCGGATTGTGTGCGCATCCAGGTTTCAACGGCGGAATAAAGCAGCGTAATGAAGAACATGCGTTCCTGGTCCGCCAGGTGTGCCAGATAGAAGACGCTGTGGCGCGGTTTGCCATCGGGTGAGTAGAGGAAGGCGTTGATGTCGAGCGCTTGCCCTTGCAGCCAGTTCTGGAAAGAAGGCGCGGCAATAAAATTATTGAGCGCCATCGCCAGTTCAAAACGATCCTTTTCAGGATAGAACTTGGAAATTGGAAAGACCCCTAATTTTTCAAAGGGGGGAGTTTGAACTTGCATGATCAGCGATTCCAGGTCAAGATCCTGCCCCTGGCTCCAGGCGTTCTCGAAGATATTGGAAAGCAGGATGTGTTCCCGCGAGCGCACAGGATCGATGTTTTTGTAGCCGACGAGCTCAAGCAAGGCGGTGGTAGTACTGCTGATGTTTTCGCGCAGAATTTCCTTATTCTCTTCCCAGGGAATGGAAGGGGCTTTCAGGGACGAGAGAATGCTTACAGGGAAGCCCGAATCTGAGCCCGGGCTGTAGATGGCGTAATCCACATTGGTGGCAAGTTTCTGCATCCGTGCCTGGTCGATGCCTGAACGCTCAAGACCTTTCTGCCAATTTTCGGCAGCTTCTGCCGCAGCTTGCTCTGCGGTCTTGCCTTCACGCCGGGCGATGTCTTCGTCCACCCAGGGAGCAAAGTCGGAAGGCAGCAGCTTGGGGAAATGCAGCAGGTGGTTGGTGAGGTCGCCTTTGGGATCGATCAGGATGGCGGGGATGCCCTGCAGTGCGGCTTCCTCGAGCAGGATAATACCCATACCCGTTTTACCAGAGCCTGTCATACCGGTGATCATGGCATGCGTAGTGAGGTCGCTGGGGTCGTAGAAGGTGAGTTTGTCGGCGACAACCGCTTTTGCGGCGAGGTCGTAAGCCTGACCGAAATAAAATTTTGAGGGATTGAGTTCCATAAAGCCCTTCTTTGATTAATTTTTCAGTAGGTTTGATTATAAATCATACTAAAGGGCTTTTACGATTCGGGAAAGACATTCGGGAAAGAGGCGTTACTGCTTGTTATCTCGGATGGAAATAGCGTTTTTCGAAAATAGTCATAGAAAATGTTTCTTTTTCCCTAAAAAATTGGATACACCTGAAAAACCAGGATATTTTGCTCCAAATATTTTGTGTCAAATACTTTGTGTCAAGGCTAAATAGAAATGTCCTATTCTGGCAAATATTTTGTGGCAAATATTTTGCTCCAAAATTTGCAAATAAGTTATAATATCGATAATGGAGTCAAAGACTCCAAAAATCTGGGCGCAATGCTACTATCCAAAACTAAAAACCACCTTCTGTTATTTGTGATTGATCGTATTAAGATCAGCAGCATTAGCCAAAATATAATCTAAGGAGAAGAAATGAAAAAATCAAAACTTTTGTTTACCCTCGCAGGTCTTTTGATCATCGCGAGCATGGTACTGGGTGCATGCGCACCTAAGGCCGAGCAACCAGCCGACGCAGGTCTGGCTGTGGGTATTGTGCTCCCCACCAAGGACGAGCCCCGCTGGATCCAGGACGAAACCCGCTTCAAGGACGCGCTGACCGAGCAAGGCTATGGCGTCGAAATTCTCTTCAGCCAGGGCGATCCTGCTAAAGAGAAACAAAACGTTGAAACCCTGATTTCAAAGGGCATCAAAGTTTTGATCATCTGCCCCCATGACGGAACTGCTGCCGCTGCCGCTGCTGAGGCTGCCCGTGCCGCTGGTGTGAAGGTTGTCTCTTATGACCGCCTGATCCTTGACACCGACGCTGTCGATTATTATGTGACCTTTGATTCTGTCGCGGTTGGTGCTGCCCAGGCACAGTACCTGGTGGACAACGCCGCTGGAACTGGTCTGCCCCTGTATCTGTATGCTGGTGCTTCCTCAGACAACAACGCCTTCCTCTTCTTTGAGGGCGCCTGGAACGTTTTGCAGCCCAAGATCGCAGATGGTACCTTCGTGATCAAGAACTCACCTGAAGCCATCGCACTGCAAGGCAAAGCCACTCTGACCCGTGACGAAATGGGTAAGATCCTCGGTCAGATCACGACCAACTGGGATTTCAATGTGGCAAAGAACCTGGCAGAAGCCAACCTGACCGCTGCTACCGCCGCCGACAAGGGCGAAGTCTTCATCCTCGCACCGAACGATGGTACCGCCCGCGCTATCGCTGACGCTTTCGCCGCCGATACCGATGTAACCAAGTTCTATGTCACTGGTCAGGATGCAGAAAAAGCCTCTGTCCAGTACATCATCGATGGCAAACAGTCCATGACCGTGCTGAAGGATGTTCGCACCCTCGTTGCTGATGCTATTGCAGCAGCAGTTGCCTTCCTTGACGGGAAGACTCCTGCGCAAACCCACACCTATAATAACAATGTCATTGAGGTGCCTGCCAAGCCATCAGCTGTGGTCACCGTAACCAAGGACAACGTAAAAGCCGCTATCGTCGACTCCGGTTACTATCCGGCCAGCGACTTCACAGGTTTAGAGTAGTTTTATTTGCAGTATCGAAGCAGTGACTGGGTAACCAGTCACTGCTATTATTCAGAGTAGTTTTGCAGGAGGCGCCAATGGAGACACCCATTCTTGAAATGAAATCCATTACCAAGGAATTCCCTGGAGTGAAGGCGTTAGATAATGTGACCTTTAGCGTACGTAAGGGTGAGGTGCACTGCCTCGTGGGGGAAAATGGTGCAGGAAAATCTACGTTGATGAAAGTACTGAGCGGAGTGCACGCCTTTGGCACTTATACCGGTGATATTTTTGTAGAAGGAGAACTGCAAAAATTCAACGGCATTCGCGATAGTGAACACGCGGGTATTGCGATTATCTACCAGGAACTGGCATTAATACCGGAATTATCTGTTTACGAAAATATTTTCTTAGGGAACGAAGTTAGCAATGGCATTGTGATCGATTCGAACGAGTCGATTTCCCAGGCTATTGATATTTTAAAAAAGGTGGGTTTGGATGTAAATCCTCTCACAAAAATCAAGAACCTCGGGGTTGGCAAGCAACAATTGGTTGAAATTGCCAAAGCCTTGAAAAAAGACGTCAGGATTTTGATCCTGGATGAACCCACTGCTGCGCTGAATGAAACCGACAGCGACAACCTTCTGCAACTGATCCGCGGTCTGAAAGAACAGGGTGTGACCTGCATTCTCATCTCGCACAAATTGCGCGAAGTGATGGAGATTGCCGATACTATTACCGTCTTAAGGGACGGCAAGACCGTCACTACTCTGGATGTCGAAGCAGACAAGGTTAATGAACCTGTCCTGATCAAGCACATGGTTGGTCGGTCGATCGATAACATTTTCCCAAAGCGGGAGAATGTAAACATTGGCGAGGAAGTACTCAGACTTGAAAACTGGAGCGCGTTTTCCTATGCTCTCGGCAGAGACATCCTTAAGAATGTCAACATCAGCGTGCATGCCGGAGAGATTGTTGGGATCGCTGGTTTGATGGGATCCGGACGTACGGAACTGGCAAAAAGTATTTTTGGCAACCCGGACCACTATCGTTTGAGTGGAAAAGTGTTTATAAACGGAAAAGAGCAGAAATTCCGCAGCCCTCATGACGCGATCAAATCATCTATGGCGTATGTTACCGAGGATCGCAAAGGCAATGGTTTGATCCTTATTGACGATGTTAAGCACAATATCAGCCTGGCAAACCTCAAGGAAATTACTACTGGCGGCGTGATCAATGAAAATGAGGAGATCCTCATTGCAAATAAGTACCGCTCAGAACTCAATATCAAGACACCTACCATTCAGCAAAAGGTACGTAATCTGAGCGGTGGGAACCAGCAAAAAGTGTCGTTGGGCAAATGGTTGTTTGTAAAACCCGGGATCATGATCCTGGATGAACCTACCCGCGGAATTGATGTTGGTGCTAAATATGAGATCTACACGATCATGAATTCATTGGTAGAGCAGGGAATGAGCATCATCATGATCTCATCCGAACTACCAGAGGTCCTCGGCATGAGCGACCGTATTTATGTCATGTCTGCAGGGAAAATTAACGGTGAGATGCCTGTTGAAGATGCTTCGCAAGAAGGCATCATGGCATTGGCAGTGGATTATTAGGAGACGTCAATGGAAGATCTAAAAGTAAAATCAAATCAAGCACACCTCTCGAAGAGCCTGTTGGATATCATGAAAACTAATATCAGCCAATACTTTATGTTCATTGCGCTGATCGTTATCATGATCTTCTTCACGGTTACTACGGACGGCGTCTTTATCTCATCCAGGAACATCAGCAACCTGATCAACCAAATGGGCTATATCGCAGTATTGGCGGTCGGTATGACCCTCATCATCGTCATCCGTCATATTGAGCTCTCAGTTGGTTATCTGGCTGGATTTCTGGGTGCGTTCTCAGCGATCGCGTTGACATTCTGGGGTTGGCCAATCTACGCGGTTATCCCTGCGGTGATGATCCTGGGCATCCTGGCAGGCTTGCTGACTGCCACACCAGTTGCCAAACTTGGTGTGCCGGCATTTGTCTCCACAATGGCTGCTGGTCTGATCTTTAGAGGAGCCTTGCTGCTGGTCACCATGGGCACTGGTACGATTGTGATCAGGGATCCGGTCTTTAATGCCATTGGCAATGGTTATATCCCGGATTTGCCACTGGGAGGATTTCTGCCCGGAAAGCACAAGTTAACCCTGATCATCGGATTGATTGGAATCATTCTGTCCATTCTGTCCGCCATCAAGAGCAGGCGGACAAAACTTTCGTATAATTTCCAGGTTCCCAGTTTCGGTCTGTTCATTGCCCAACTTGTCCTGATCTCGGGATTGATCGGGTACATTTCCTGGATCCTCTCCGGTTATAACGGCATCTCCTGGAGCTTGGTGATCTTGCTGTTGGTAGTGGCGGTTTTCCAATTTATCACCACCAAGACACCACTTGGGCGCCACATTTACGCTGTAGGTGGTAATCCTGAAGCTGCGGAACTCAGCGGTATCAGTGTTTCGAAAATCACTTACATCGTTTTTGCTGCGATGGGCTTGCTCTCATCTCTTTCGGGTATCATGTATGCATCCCGTTTGCGTTCCGCAACCACAACTGCCGGCTTGGGTTTTGAGACCGACGCGATTGCGGCTGCCTTTGTTGGCGGTGTATCCGCGGCTGGCGGCGTGGGCACGATCACTGGTTCGATCATCGGTGCGCTGGTAATGATGTCGCTGACCAGTGGAATGAACTTGATGAACATTGATATTTCGATTCAGTACATTGTCCGCGGTGCGGTACTTGTTCTGGCAGTTGTGTTTGACCGCATTACCCGCCGAAATCAGTAAGATCCACAAACCTCAATAGCAAAAGGAGGTGGTTTTCCATCTCCTTTTGCTTTTATATCAATGTAGGGAAAAGGCCTGCCTTTTCCTCTTTTCAAGCAATACAAGGAAAGGCAGTTGTGCCCTAGAATCAAGGTATGCATTAATCTCCCCCATTAGCCATCTACTCTAACTTGGTTGAGGCAGGCCTCAACCCTACGTCGTACTTCCTTTAAGATGCTCAGGCCCTCGTTTGAGGCTCAGGGAAATAATCGTCCAGGTTGAGGGCTTCGAGGCTGGGAATGATGGCGGTTGCTAGCGAGAAATCCTGACCCAAAGTAACCTCATTGGGCACTGCGATTACGCGGATGCCGGCACGGTGGGATGCCACAACGCCGTTGTTTGAATCTTCGAGGACTAGCGCATTTTGCGGGGCAACGTCGAGGTTCGCAAGCACTTTCAGGTAAATATCAGGTTCGGGTTTGGCGTTTTCTACGTCGTCTGCTGTCACAATTGTGTCAAAGCGATCGAAAATGCCCAGCCGTTTCAAATGCCCGTGAACCCAATCCTGTTCAGAACTGGAGCCAACTGCCAGCAGGAGGCCCCTTTTCGCGGCTTCATCCAAGACTTGCAAAACACCTGGCAAGGCTTCTTCATGCTGAATGGTCTGGAGAGCTTCACGCTCCACCGCAAGGCGCAAATCCCGGGCTGTAACACCATTGTTGAGGTGAGCAGCCAACTCTTCGTGCGGTAGGTATCCGTTCACGACATGATGGGCACCGACCAGGTTTTGGTATCCTGCCATGTCAAAAGCCAAACCCTCTCTGGCGAACTCACGCTTCCAGATCTGGTAATAGACTGCTTCAGTTTCAATAATCAGGCCATCCAAATCGAAAATGATGGCCTGATTCTCATGATTTAGAGGTGTGTTAGTCAAAAATCTTACCTCCGCACGGAGCCAGTGCCCCAATATCCACTGCGAAGGGGGGTGATGTCTTCAATCGTGATAAATGCTGCGGGGTCCACTCCCAAAGTGCATTTCTCAACAGCAGGGACGTCTTTCCGCCGAACGGTCAGGTCACAAAGTGAGACTGCTCCGTTCCTCCCGCGGGCTGGGATCTCTGTCACGGCATAATCCATTTGTCGCAAGGCTTCAGCGACAGCAAAACCATGCTCCTTGGTGATGATCTTGATGTGAGAGAAACCAATGGCAAGCCGCTTTTCGATTGCCATCCCAACCACATTGCCTGTGGCAAAGCCGGCAGCATATCCAACCACGTAGAGCACATTTGTGAGATCGTTCAGCACTGCTCCCATCGTGACCACAAAGAGGATTGACTCAATGAAGCCAAGCACCCATGCAACCCCCTGTTTTCCGCGCATGGTGAGCATGAAGCGCAGGGTGTCCATGGATATCGATGCTACCCGCACCAAAAAAATGAGGAGGGCGGTTAGAATAGCCGTAGGTGTGAAAATCAATTGCATTTCTTTCCTCTATTCCTCTGGAGTTTCCTCGCCCCTGGCTGAAAGCAGAGCAGGCAGGTATAAATCGTCTGCGTACTCTTTGACCATGCGAGTCATGGAGAATTGCGGTGAGATCGTGCGAATGCACTCTTTGATCCGCTGAATCCAATCCCCAGGCAAGCCGTCTGCTGAACGTTTGGTGTAGTAGAGCGGCACAATTTCTTCTTCGAGGGTGTCGTATAAGCTGTTGGCATCAGCCTCATCCTGCTGATCCAGGTTATCGTAGTGCGTGTCATCACCAATCGCCCAGCCGTTGTTCCCGTTGTAACCTTCAGCCCACCAGCCATCCAGCACCGAGAAGTTGAGTGTGCCATTCATGGCAGCTTTCATGCCGCTGGTGCCGGAGGCTTCACGCGGACGGCGAGGGGTGTTGAGCCAGATGTCAACGCCCTGCACCAGGTAGCGCGCCATGTCCATATCGTAATCATCCAGGAATACAAGGCGTCCGCCATTGCGAGCGTCTTTGACTTTGCGGTAGACCTCCTGGATCAGGAGTTTTCCGGGTTCATCAGCCGGATGCGCTTTGCCGGCAAAAACGATCTGGACAGGCTTGCGGGCATTCGTGACAATCCGCAGCAAGCGATCGTAATCCCGGAAGAGTAAATTGGCGCGTTTGTAGGTGGCAAAACGGCGCGCAAAACCGATCGTGAGCGCGGTTGGGTCCAGCAAGACACCGCTGGCAACCGTCTGAACTGGATGCACGCTGGTGTTTTCCCACTGGTAGCGGGCGCGACTAACCATATAGTTGATTAATTTTCGTTTGAGGTGGAGACGCACGCGCCAGAGATCATCGTCGGGGATGTTTTCGATCCTCTCCCACATGGCAGGATCATCAAGGTTGTTTTTCCAATCAGGGCCCAGATAGCGGTTGTAGAGCACGCCGAGCCGGCGGGCAAGCCAGGTGCCGGTGTGGACACCATTGGTGATGTAAGAGATCGGAACTTCCTCGGCAGGCGTTTCAGGCCAAAGGTATTGCCACATCTTACGCGAGACTTCGCCGTGCAGCTTCGAGACGCCGTTGCGGTAGTCAGAGAGCCGCAGTGCAAGCACTGGCATGCTGAAAACTTCATCCGACCAGTCGGTTTTTACCTTGGCAAAGTCCATAAATTGGTCGCGGTTTAGTCCAAGATCGCCCCAGAAAGAGGAGAAATACTTATCGATCAGCCAGGTGGGGAATTCATCATTGCCAGCAGGCACGGGGGTATGCGTGGTGAAAACGCCGGTTTTCCGGACGATTTCCTTGGCTTCTTCCAGGGTCTGACCCTGGCTTATGAGCTGGCGGACACGTTCGAGCGTCAGGAAGGCGGAATGACCTTCGTTCATGTGGAAAATAGATGGCTTATAGCCCAGGCGCTGCAGCGCGCGCAACCCGCCGATGCCCAGCAGCATTTCCTGCGAGATGCGCAGTTCGGGATCGCTGATGTACAGGCGGTCCGTAAGCTGGCGATCCTGCTGGTTGTTTTCGGGGATGTTGGTGTGCATCAGGACGAGCTTATTGCGCCCGATGTTGAGCTCGTAGAGGCGGGCGTAAAGATTGCGACCTGGCAGCTCAATCGAGATTTTGATCGGGTTGTGTTCTTCGTCGTAGAGGGCGATCAGGGGCAGGTCGTTATAATTGAGCTCGATGTTGCGGGCTTCCTGCCAGCCGTCTTCACTGATCTTTTGCGAGAAGTAACCAAAGGTATAAAGAAAACCAACTGCCACCAGCGGCAAGCCGAGGTCGCTTGCTTCCTTGAGGTGGTCGCCAGAGAGCACGCCCAGACCGCCGGCGTAGACCATCAAAGACTCGTGCAGTCCGTATTCAAACGAGAAATAGGCGATTTGCTCATCTGTAAGATTGGGATAGGTATTGCGGAACCAGGTGTCGTCCTTGTACATGTAGGCATCGAACTCGCGCATGATCCTGTCGTAGCGTTCGAGGAAATAGCGGTCTTTGATGAGATCATCAAAGATATGGCGCTCAACCTTCCTCAGGAAGATGATCGGGTTGTGGGTGGATTGTTCCCACGTAAGTTGGTCAATTTCTTTGAACATGCGGGCGGCTTCAGGATTGCCAACCCACCATAGGTTGTGGGCAAGGTCAGCCAGCCGCTTGATGCGGTAGGGCAGGTCAAAGGTATTCGGGGCTTCTCGAATGATTTTGTTCATAATTAATTCAGACAATCCTTTCAAGGCCAGGTTTAGCCAGCAGGCAAATTAACAGAAGCGGATTGAGGACGCTTCAACGACGCTATATTATACCCATTAACGCGAGTTAAGTGCGGTTTCCTGTGAACGCATCGACCCCCTCTTCAGAGGGGGAATCAAAGGGGGTGGTCGAAGATCCGCGTATCGTAGTTGTAGGTCGGATTGCGCTCTTGCCCTAGAAGCGCAGCGGAAAGGGTTCAATCCGGCTCATTTATCGGTTAACCGCAGGGGGTACCACCGCATTCCGGATCATGGTGCTCGAACAGGTTGCGCACCTGCCTTTGAAAGGTAATGAAAGTGCAAAAGTGCAGCGTTTTTTGCTGTGTCATTTTTGCACTTTCTCGAAAATCAAGGGGGGCTCCCAGACGTCCACATCATGCCCCCTGTGAACGCCCAAACCTGGCGGAGTGCGCAACCCTTGCTGCTTCGCAGCGAGGGCAGGTGGAAGCGCATTCCGCCCTACGACTTAATCTGTCATTGCGANNTGCGAGGAACGAAGCAATCTAAACTCTCAACCTGCCAAGACGGTGTGACTTCTGAAACAAGGCTCGTGCTCCGCCGGCAATTTAGATTGCTTACAAAATCGTACACTACGTGTCGCAAGAGAGGCTCGCATCGTGCCCTTGCCCCATTTTCACCGTCGAGGACGGTCTTGCGATCTTAGCCAAAGAAAATTATCTGTAAACACAAACCGAAAAAACCCACCCCCTCAATCCCCCTCCCTCGAGGGGGTGAGATTCTGGGTGGGTGCAGGCAGCCCGATGTGACAGATTAGAAACCACACGGGGTATAATCAAATTGTACGCCCAAAGACTGACAAGCTTGAGAAAACCGAGAGGGAACACCCATGCTGGCCTGGACCGAGATCGAAACCCACGCATTCGCCCTCCTCATCGGACATTATCTTTAGAAAATCAGGAGCTTACCCATGAAAAATTTTCCAACAGCAAAAGACGTCCTTCCCCGTGGAGAGAAAGCTGTGGTTGTGTTTACCCGCGGCGAGAAGCTTGGCTTTGATGATGAAGGTTACGGCGGCACGGGCAACTGGAAAACGACCCTCGCCAAGCTGGAACAGGTCGAAAAGGTGATCATCTACCTCAGAGAAAAAGGGCAAAGCGGTGGGCAGATCTACGTGGGAAACTACGTCGGCTATGCTCCTTCCCCTGAGGCAGACCGTGTCATCATCTATTTCTTCCATTTGAAAGAGGTCGGCTCAACCACCTCGAACTGGCCCGATTTTGGCAGCTTCGGCCAAAACCCTGTCGGTTTTTTGGGTGAATTCTGAACCAGCTCATCATCATCTCCTCATCGACCGCTTGCGTAGGGCGAGACAAAGTACGCGTAGGGTATTGAGGGCACCTCGCACCTTGAATTAAACGATCTTATTATGCCCTCAATCCGCCGGTGGCTTGACCTTAAAATGGCGGATTGAGGAGGGGTGATTACAACCTCAACACCAATGTTTATCCTCCTCAATCTCGCCCTACACGTCATGTGTTGACCTCGTAATGGCGGATTGACCAAAATCAATACGAATATTACCGCGACCAACTCCTCACCTTCCAACCCCTCGAATAATTCTTCGTGGGGGAAACGAAGACCCCGTAGGGCGAGACAAAGTACGCGTAGGGTATTGAGGAGGTTTTAATGCCAAAACCAAACTCACCTTCACTCCTCCTCAATCCGCCATAATCTGCTTTGCGGCGGATTGGAAGCACAATTCACTTCCGAGCCGCATGGCTTGTGGTGCTTCCAATACCCTGCCCTGTGCCCGCGAAGCAGGGTATCGCGGGCACTTTGTCGCGCCCTACGCCAGTCTTCTACGGGTTCTAAAGTTATTTCAGGGTACAATCATCACACGTTTTATTTTAGAACCATTGGAGGGTAGTTCATGGCAAGCGAAAAACTATCAGAAGCCAAAAAAGCAAAAAACGACGAATTTTTCACGCAATATTTTGATATTGAGAAAGAAATTTCAGCCTACATAGATTGTAATCCGGACGTGTTCAGAGGTAAAACTGTCCTGCTACCTTGTGATGACCCGGAATGGAGCAACTTTACCAAATATTTCGCCCAGAATTTTGAGCGCTTTGGGTTAAAAAAACTAATAAGCACCAGCTATGCGACGAAGAGCAAGAACTACAAAATTTTTTACCAACCAACTCTGTTTGAATCGACTAATCCTCAATTTGACCAGCAAAAATCGGATATCAAAGGCAAGATCTTCACATTAACTGGTGATAGGACAGGTGATCGGGAGATAAATGTTGATGACCTTGAGTGGCATTATCTTGCAGGAGACGGGGATTTCAGGAGTAAGGAAGTCACAAAACTTCGCGATCAGGCAGACATTATCATTACCAATCCGCCATTCTCTTTGTTCCGAGAGTTTCTCGCCTGGATCATGGAAGGTAAAAAACAATTCTTAATCATTGGAAACATGAACGCGATTACATACAAGGAAGTGTTTCCATTGATAAAAGAAAAATTAGTATGGTTGGGAAACAACTACAAAGTTAATGCTGGCGCAATGTTTTTTGAAATCCCTGAAGCTATAGCTAATCTTGAACAAGTTAGAGAAATTAAGGCCGATGAAAAGGGGAATAAAATTTTTATCACAAGGGTGCAAGGCATTCGATGGTTCACTAACCTCGACCACAACAGACGCCATGATGCTATACCGTTGATGACCATGGCAGAAAACCTGAAATTTAGCAAACATAAAGAAATCCGAGGAAAAGATTCATACTACAAATACGATAACTATGATGCAATTGAAGTTCCTTATGTTGACGCGATCCCAAGTGATTTTGATGGTGTTATGGGAGTGCCTGTTAGCTTTCTGGACAAGCATAATCCAGAACAATTCGAGATAGTTGGGATTACGGACCGAGATAACAATTCGGGAATGAAAACAAAGGAATATACTGCAAAGGAAGCACCCAACTATGGGGATTTAAACAGGAGAGGTGTAATAAAAATTGGTAATGATTATATACCTATTTATGCCCGCCTTCTAGTGAGGAGAATCGCAAGATGAGAACATCATTAATAACGAATTTGTCCGTCAAAGACATATGCGAAGGTTTCGTTTACAACGAGCTGGAAGGCAAGGGCTTGTTTGGCTTGGCAGGCAGGCTGACCATCCAGCCCGAATATCAGCGCAACTACATCTACGCCGACGGTAAAAAAGATGTGGCTGTGATCGAGTCGCTGCTTAAAGGCTACCCCCTGGGCTTGTTCTATTTCAACAAGGTGGACGCTGATAATCTTGAAGTCCTGGATGGGCAGCAGCGCATCACCAGCTTTGGCAGGTTTGTGACCAACAAGTTTGCCATCCTCGATGAAAACGGCATGCAGCAGTACTTCAGCGGCATCGCGGTAGATAAACAAGCCAAAATCTTGACCACCAGGCTCCTGATCTACGAATGCGAAGGCACCGAGAGCGAGATCAAGGAATGGTTCAAAACGGTAAACATCGCTGGCGTTCCCCTCAACGACCAGGAGCTGCTCAACGCGGTCTATTCCGGCCCCTTTGTGACGCTGGCAAAAGCCGAGTTCAGCAACAGCCAGAATGCCAATGTTCAAAAATGGAGTGCCTATATCAGGGGTACTGTCAACCGCCAGGACTATCTGGAACGCGCGCTGGAATGGGTCAGTGGGGGTAAAGACCACATCGGCGAGTATATGAGCCGGCATCGTTACGACACAAATATTACCGAATTGAAAACCTATTTCAACTGCGTGATTGATTGGGTTTCGACGGTCTTCCTTGATGTGGAAAGCGAAATGCGCGGGCTGGAATGGGGCAATTTGTACGAAACCTACCACCATAAGCCCTACAGCCCTGAAGCAGTGTCAAAAAAGGTCAGGACGCTTTTCGCGGACCCTTATGTGACCAGTAAAAAGGGAATATTTGAGTACATCCTGGGCGGAGAAAAAGACACCAGCCTGCTGATGGTGCGGGTCTTTGACGAAGCCACCAAGAGTTCGGTTTACACCAGTCAAACAACTAAGGCGGTTGCTGCAGGAGAATCGAATTGCCCCTTGTGCGCCATCGGGCATGATGCCAATAAGACCAAGATTTGGAAGCAAAGCGAAATGGACGCCGATCACGTCACAGCCTGGAGCAAAGGCGGCGCCACGCGTATAGAAAACTGCCAGATGCTCTGCAAAACCCACAACCAGGCGAAGGGGAACAGGTAAAGCAAGTCTACACAAAGCGATTAAATAATGATATGTGAAAATATAACCCAGGTGGAATTGTATTAGTATCTGCTTGGTTTCGATAATAGCTTTTATGAGGAGATTGCCCTCTGAGACGAAAACACAAAAATAACCATTAATGACAATAATTCTAAGAATAGTAGATATCAACAACGAGGTGCAGAATTTGTCAGCTAAATTGAAGAGTACAGAAGCAGTTAAAGAATTCTATGAGCTCTATTTACCTTATTATAAATTATCAAAATCTATAATTGGTCAATTGGGAGAAGCAAGAAGGTTATTTAAGCGCTACATTAAAAAATCGGCTATACTTTATTCTTAATTACTTGTTTGCGAAATTTGGAGGATACATGTCTTTAGGAATAGTCATTAAAGGACCTGAGGGGTTAGTTTTAGCTGCTGATAGCAGGGTAACCCTTGGTACTAAAACCCCTGAGGGCGATATTTTCCATGTAAATTTTGATAATGCGACTAAACTCCTTTCGTTTAATGGATCTACATCGGATAGCTCGAATACTCATATAGGTGCAGTGACCTATGGCCAAGCAATTATTGGTAGAACGAATAGGACTGTTCATAGTTTTTTACCAGAATTCGAATCCACATTACCAAACGACAGACTGCCAGTATCTGACTTTGCAACTCGCTTAAGTGATTTCTATTTAGATCAATGGAACAAAAATCCATTGCCAAATTATAAAGGACCTAGTATTACCTTCGTTGTTGGGGGGTATAATGTTGATGAACATTTTGGACGAACATTCTTATTTGAAATACCCAGCTCTCCAGAAATCCAAGAGAGAAATTCTGGACCAGATCAATTTGGATTAACTTGGGGCGGACAAAGGGAGTTTGTTGATCGAATTGTTCAAGGCTATGACGAAAACGTTTTGGACATTCTAATTGGAACCCTAAAACTTGATCCAATGTTAAAGTCCAACTTGAAGACTATGTTGCAACCAGTCTCAATGCAAATACCGTTACAGATGTTACCCTTACAGGATTGTGTAGACTTGGCAATATTCTTTTTAAGGACTACTATTAACGGTCAGCGCCTTACTGTTGGATTAAGAGGTGTTGGCGGTCCTATTGAAGTAGCAACAATAACCAGAGGAGAAGGTTTTAAATTCGTCCAGAGAAAGCAAATTTTAGGAGAAGGAGATAGGTAGAATGATCAATCAGAATATGACCTTAATATCTGTTGACAATTTATACGCTAATAATGATCTGACCCGAGAATATAAAGTTAGTGCCCATAATACTTCTCAGATTTATTCCTTTGATTTATCTGTTCCAATGTTAGACCCAAGTGATTCTATTTGGGAAAGAATATTGACCGATATAATAAATGATCATAGAGATGCTTGGGACATACTAGCTGAAATGTGATTTTCCCAACACGTGAGCAAATAGTCCGACAAAACTTTGAAGTGATTAAGGTCACAAGAGGGTTATTTAAGCCTCCGGAAAATCTTTTAAATCCTAATAGTCTAGATTGGGTATTGGAGACAATACAATACCCATTATTTAATCAGTACAGAGCAATTCAGGAAAAAGCGTCTCTACTTAGTTGGACCATAATAAGAGATCACATTTTTTTTGACGGAAACAAGCGTACAGGTATGATTTCAATGATTTCCTTTTTAACGATTAACGGCTATTTTCTTATATTTACATCCGAGGAGATAATTCAGATTGCCCAATATGTGGCAGATAGTAATAACAGAGAATCGTCAAAACAAGACTTAGTCAATTGGATAATCCAACACCGCGCCAACTATTAGCATCTTTTCTTTTGTGTCCAAGAGTCGTATTTTTTTCTAGTAAGTTCAACATGAAGGAGCTAGTAAATAATGTATCCTATTGGAATTGCTCAAAAATCCTCTTGGTTTCGATAAGCACCCTTAGCTTAAGCAAAATTGTTGTCTCTTTCTGAAATGATTAATAGAAATGTGGGTATAGAGATAAATATGGACATAACACAGGCGTTAAAAGATACTGAGAATTTATTACGGGATTTCATCGCAACTGTTTTACAGAAATCCTTTGGGGAAACTTGGCTGTATAAATGCGGAGTTTCGGCGGATAGGGTTGAGATATGGAAGTCGCGGAAAATCACAGAAGAAAAACAACAAAAATCAGGTGTTGTAGAGGAGCGACTGCTCTATTATGCAGATTTTTACGATCTACAAACAATTCTTAAGAAGAATTGGTCAGGAGAATTTTCTGCAGCTCTAGGTGAATGGAAGACAATGGAAGTGTTTCTTGATGAGCTAGGAAAACTTCGCGATCCAGACGCCCATAGACGAGAGTTATTATCACATCAAAAGCACCTAATAATGGGAATAAGCGGTGAAATTAGAACCCGCCTTATTCGCTATCGTAGTAAACAAGAAACAAGTGAAGATTTTTTCCCTAGAATAGAAAGCGCACGTGATAGCCTTGGAAATATTTTTACAATAGGTGGTACGCATGCAATACATACCGATATGTGTCTACGAATCGGTGATGTAATAGAATTTATCGTCACTGCAAGTGACCCTTTAGGTGACAAACTTCTGTACTCGAAGACGATGGGAACTGAACAAAGTGATTGGCAGGAGAGCAATGTTTTGACTCAAACTATCACGGAGAATCATGTGAGTCAGGCCACCGAAATATTTCTTAATATCCTTAGTCCTAGAAAATTTCACGCACATGAATCTTTTGATGATTTCGTTATTTTTTCATATCAAGTATTACCACCACGAGATTAGTATATTCTACTGAGAACTTGGACATTATCTTGCGAGATTCAATGGTGCTTTCCATAGTAAGGAATAATCGCAGCAGACTTGGAATTGAACTTGCATCCGCTTGGTGTAGATAAGCTATCTTACCAAAAGGTTTAATGTATTTATGAATTTTAGATGCGGTATATCTACCAGTTGGACTGCTTCGCAGATATTAGCAACCCGAACAGAGTCTGCTCGACACCTACCTCAAAAGGAAAAATCATGCCAAAAGCCAAGACCTATACTCTGATTTATAAACAGCTTGTGAAGTGGTTCGTAATGTTCGTCTGGCCGTGGATCGTTAATAATATATGGCCTTTATTGGAAGAGAAGATCAATGAGCTATTCATGAAGGTAGCCGCCGACTTTGAAAGAAGGCTGATCGAATGGCTCGAAAGTCGCAATAGAGCAAAAGCGGATACCGCTCAGAAGAAAGCTGAAGAAGCGGCGGCGAGATCAAATTCCGCAAGTAATGATACTGAAGCCGAAAAGCAACGAGCGGTAGCCGAAGTGTGGCGTCAAGTTGCGGAACAATTCCGGCAAGAAAACGAGGTTCTAAAAGTTGAACTCAATGAAGTTACCATAAAATCTGCATCGGATTTTAGAAATGCATTGGATAGCCTAGACGTGGAGAATCTAATTGAGGAAGGCGAAGATTCGTCGTTGCGACTGCAAGGGTCGCAAACCGTTTTAAGGCTTCCGTTGCCAACTTCCAAAAAAGAGTAAGGGGTCCACACTCCCACCCAAAGCAGCTAACACAGACTGTTTTAAATCAATTGGTTGATTTTATAGCCGAGTTGAAATAATGCTTTTATCCGCTTGGTTGAAGGTTTACTGGGGAAGAAACCCAGCACAGGCGAATCCTTCCAGGCCCATTCTTTTTGGAAACAATTCTCTAGTAATCCAAATAACTGCTTTGATAATTTCTACTGGCCCATAGGTGCCGGCATACGATTCACTCGGGAGGACCAAGGCTCTCCCGTACGGATGGGGTTTACTCCATCCGCTGTTGCCAGTTTGAGGCGATGGTGGCGGGCGCAGGCCTTCGCCCTACGAGTGAAAGAGTAGGCCGGGTCATCGTGCTCGAAGAGT
>DDWY01000064.1:37998-38125 GCA_002347705.1 Anaerolineaceae bacterium UBA2274
CCCCTCCAGCCGAGGAACGAGGCGACGGGAGGGGGAATCAAAGGGGGTGGGTCTGTCATCCTGAGCTTGCGAAGGATCTGGTTTTTTAAATTCATCCGTCGGCCGGGTCATCGTGCTCGAAGAGTAT
>DDWY01000039.1:0-1152 GCA_002347705.1 Anaerolineaceae bacterium UBA2274
TCACCGCAAGCTTAGTGCCAATTTCAGCGGGGGTTTGGCTCCTGGCAAGCAGCGTGGTCTCGCCGCAGAGCAGTTCGAGCTGGTGGTACTCTCCCATGAAGAGCGAATCGCGCACGATGCACTCAAATTGGTTCTCCCGTGCTGAAATTTGAGTGTTAATGAGCACGTCTTCCGGGCGGAGCAGGATCTGGCATTCCTGACCAGGTTTAAATTGGCTGAACAGGCTGGAAATTGTCAGCTCAGCGAATGCTGTTTTGATCCTCAAAGGTTCTTCCTGGGTCACCACACCTGCGACCAGGTTGCCCAAACCAAGAAACTCAGCCACCCAAGCGCTTGCGGGCTGCTCAAACAACTCCTGAGGGCTGCCCTCCTGCAGAATGACGCCGTCGTGCAGGATCACCAGCCGGTCTGCCAGACCAAAGGCTTCTTCGCGGTCGTGCGTGACGTAGATGACCGGGATCTGGCTCTGGTGCAGAATGGCGCGCAGTTCCTGGATGAGCTGTGTCCGTAGGGTATGATCCAGCGCCCCGAGCGGCTCATCGAGCATCAGCAGCCTGGGCGAAGGGGCAAGCGCGCGTGCCAGGGCGACACGCTGCTGCTCTCCGCCAGAGAGCTCGGTGATGGGGCGCTCAGCAAAACTTTGCATGCGAATACTTTCCAAAGCTTCTTTCACGCGCCGTGAGATTTCCTCTTCTTTTATACCCTGCATTTGTAAGCCAAAGGCAATGTTTTGCGCCACGCTTTTGTGGGGGAAGAGAGCATAATCCTGAAACATCAAGCCAAAGCCCCGTTTGTGGGTTGGTACGTCGCGCAAGTCCCGCCCTTGCCAGAGCACGGCGCCAGATTCCGGTTCCTCAAGCCCGGCAATGATGCGCAGTATGGTGCTCTTGCCAGAGCCGGAAGAGCCCAGCAGGCAGACCAGTTCGCCTTTAGCCACCTCAAAACTGACACCCTTGAGCAGGGGTTTGTTTTCGTAATCCTTGGTCAGGTTTTGCACTTCGAGCATTAAAACAACTCCTCTCCGGGGAGGCGGATTTTTTCGATCAGCAGGCTGCCCAGTCCGCAGACTAATAACAGCAGGCTGGACATTGCCAGTGCCTGACCGTAGTTTAACGCACCAGGCTGCGAAATGTAACGGTAGATTGCCACGGG
>DDWY01000039.1:1190-15591 GCA_002347705.1 Anaerolineaceae bacterium UBA2274
ACCAGCAAGCTGCGCAGCAGGATGGGCAGGTCCACACTGAGCAGCACCTGCAGGGGATTGGCACCGAGTGAGCGGGAGGCTTCCCGAAGGGATTCGGGGATGCCGCGGATGGCGGGCAGGATCGTGCGTACCACGAATGGCAGGGCAATCAGCGAGTGCGCGATCGGGATCAGGAGCGGGAAATTGCTGTTTACCCAGGGTGGGCGGTTGAAGATCAGCAGAAAGCCAAGCCCAAGCGTCACCGCGCTGGCGCCAAGCGGCAGCATGAACAGGGGTTCCAGGAACTTGTTGAAGCGGGCTCGCCGCGCCATGGCATAGGCCGTCAGAGTGCCAAGCACACCGCTAATCAGGATTGCTACCACTGAGTAGAGCAGCGAATTGCGAATTGCCTGTATTGGGGGCACGTAAAAGATCGAGCCACTGCGATTTTGGAAAAGCTCGCGGTAATAGCGCAGGGTAAAGCCAAGTGCCACCTCTCCCCGCTGACCGCGATCCGCCTCAAGGGTCACAAACGAGCGCGTGATCAGGCTCAGGACCGGAACCGCGAACAACAGGATCAGGGTGATCACCATGAAAATTACGAAGGCCTTCTGCCAGCGCTTGGCAGGGCGGCTGAGGGCGCTTCTTTCCGGGTTGAGGGCTGCTTTGCCGTAGCGGGGGGTGTTAACCCGGTTCTGCAGCAGCGTGATAAGCAAGGTGATGCCCAGCTGGATCACCGAGAGCAACCCAGCCACCGGCAGGTTGAAGCGGTTCATGGCCTGGTTGTAAATTTCCACTTCGATGGTGCTGAACTGCGGACCTCCAAGCATCAACACCACACCAAAACTGGTGAAGTCAAACAGGAAAACCAGCAGCGAGGCGCTCAGCAGCGAGGGTAAAAGCAATGGTAGGGTGACCTTGGTGAAAGCTTGCCAGGGGCTTGCGCCCAGCATTCGGGCGGCATGCTCAAGGCGCGGATTGAGCCGGCTCCAGGCAGAACTGACGATCCGGATGATGATGGACGTGTTGTAAAAGACGTGCGCCAACAGGATGGCGGGCAGGCTGTTGAGCAGCTTCAAGGGGGGAGCGCTCAGGTTGAAGAGTGCCATCAAAGCCTGGTTGATCCACCCTTGCGGTCCGATCAGCGTGTTGAAAGCCGCTGCCACCACAACCGTAGGGAGGATGAAAGGAAGCAGGCTGATGGCGCGCAGTGCCTTGCGCCCTGGAAAATCAAACTTGGCAAACAGCCAGGCGGCTGGCAGCCCCACCACCAGGGTCAAGATGGTGGAGAGAAAGGCCTGCAAGAAGGTGAAACTGAGCGGTTTGCTGACCTGCGACCACTCAAAAAGCTCCCAGCCCTGGCTGAACCGCTCTGAGAACACCAGCCTGAAAATGGCGACCAGGGGCTGATAGAAGAAGTAGGCCAGGAACACCAGGGGGATCAGCCAGAGTGCGAGCGTCAGCAGGGCAGGACGTTTGGTCATAAAGGCAAGCTCAGTTCAGCATCAAATTGATCCAGGCGTTGATCCAGGCATCTCGCTGGGACGCGATCAATTCTGGCGCGAGGCTGGCAGGCTGCAGGGGCGACTCGACCGTTTGTTGGAAAGCCTCTGGGATGACTGCTTCAGGCAGGACCGGGTAGACAAACATCTGCATAGGTACGTCCTCCTGGAAGGGCTGGCTGAGGAGGAAGTCAATGAACTTCTCCGCTGCAGCCCGGTTTTCAGTACCTTTGAGGATGCCGACGAATTCGATCTGGCGCCAACACATGCCCTCGTTAACCAGCGAGGCGGTGGGCGATTCGTTCAGCTCAGTCTCCGCGTAGATAAACTCAGCGGCGGGGCTGGAGGCGTACGAAACCACCATTGGCTGAGCGCCTCTGCCGGATGAGCCGGAAAAGTTGGTGTAGTAGGCGGTTTCCCAGTCCGATGTGATCAGGACCCCGTTATTTTTCATCGCCTGCCACCAGTCCAGCCAGCCATCCTCGCCAAATTCAGCGATGGTCGCCAGCATAAATGCCAGCCCGGGGGAGGAGGTGGAAGGATTTTCGACGACCAGCAGGTTGGCGTAGCGAGGGTCAGTCAGTTCAGCCAGGGAGGTGGGGAGAGGCAGCGCGTTTTGCTCGAACCAGGCTTTGTCGTAATTAATGCAGACGTCGCCGTAGTCCACGGGTAAGGCGCGGTTTTCGGGGTCGAGCTTGAATTCCTCCGGGATCTGCGCCAACTGTGGCGCGTCGTAGGGTTCCAGCAGGTCCTGCTCAAGAGCACGCGAGAGGAAGGTGTTGTCCAAGCCAAAAAACACATCAGCGCTTGGAGTGCTGCCTGAGAGCGATTCGAGGATCAGGCGGTTGAGAGTCGCACCGGTGTCGCCGCCTTTGACAAAGGTCACTTTGATATTATTGGCAGCCTCAAAAGCCGAAATGACCTCCTGGCTCACCGAGAATGAGTCGTGGGTCATGACTGTCAGAGGCGTTGGCTCGCCGGGCACTACGGTAGGTGAGGCATTAGAAGTGCAGGCTGCCAACAGCAGAGAAAGGGTGAGAGTAAGAAAGAGTATTTTTTTGGACATAAGGTCATCCTCCAGAAATGGGTTTTGTTCTGATCACGAGCAAGCGGCCGGACTTGAATTCGAGTTCGATCGAATCTGCCTGGGCAACGTTGCTGATGCCGCGGGTTTGCCAGGAAGCGAGAGTTTCATGGTTGAGGGGGTACTCCAGACCTTTGGTGGTGATCCCTTCAACGGGCGCACCCCAGGCGATCAGGGAAATCAAGTCGCCGGCTTGGGTCGGCAGGCAGGCGCTTGTATTGAGCAGGCGCGCTTCCACCTGGCCGTCTTCAAGCGAAAGAGTCTTTCCTGCCAAGTCCGGGCGGGCGAGCAGGTTGAGATTGCCGAGGGTATGATCCACCCGGTCGCCGAAGGGATAGGCGATCACGATTTGCGCGTAGCCGGCTTTAACCGCGTACTCAAGCGCGAGTTCAAGGTCGGTTTGGTCCTTGGCGGGCGGGAAGCGCTGGACTTCGATGCCGGCATCCATGATCTCCGCCAGTTCACTGGCGTCAACCGAGTCCAGGTCGCCGATCAGCAGGTGTGGTTTGAGCCCGAGGCGCTTGAGGTGACGGAGACCGCCGTCCACTGCCACCAAGAAATCGTCAGGCAGCAAGCCCACTTCAAAGCCGGGTCTGGCCTGACCATTTGCGAAGAGTACCGCGCGATTTTCAGTTTGCATTAAAAAACACCTTCCGCCGGGAGGGTGTTTTTTGGTTATGCTGCACATCCCTCCGCCGGCATTATCCGGATCAGGTCATTCGGGTCGGACTGTGCGTCCCTCTCAGCCTTGCGGCTCCCCGTGATTTCTACCAATAATCCTACCACGATGGAGGGGAAATTTCCATCACTTGTAAATCCGAAGTCCCGTGGTACGAATCAGGAAGAAACTTTGAAAACACTAAAATTAATGCCTATCTTGAAAGGGTTAAACGGTATAATTATTTAATACAACTCATTCAGCAGTGGCGGAAAGGAAGTAACAAGTGCCGAGAATCACAAAAACATCGCATGTAATGGAAGCTTTGCTAGCAGAAATTAATCGCCCGGAGACTCAGCATGGCGACTGCCTGCCCTCCGAACGGGAACTGGGGGAGCAGTTTCATGTCAGCCGGGTAGTTATCCGCGGTGCGCTTGCCAGGCTGGAGCAGGAAGGGCTCATTTACCGCATGCAGGGTAAGGGGGCTTTTGTGAGCAAGAACAAGGTCAACCAAAACGCGTCCCGCCTGACAAGTTTCACGCAGGATATGCTTCAGCGCAATATGACCCCTGGCTCGAAAATCCTGGCAAAGGAATTTATTCCAAGCACTCCTTTCCTCAGCAGCAAATTGCAGATACCCCGTGAAGAACCGGTTTTTATGTTGAAGCGACTGCGAATGGCAGACGACTCACCGATGGCAATTGAAGTCTGTTATCTGCGGGAATGGATTGGCAGACAGATTGCTGATCATATGGTTGATGGCGCTTCCCTTTACCAATCGCTTGCAGAAAAATGTGGAATCCGATTGAAGTATGCCATGCAGACGATTGAAGTTGGCACGCTTGAAAAGACAGAGCGCGACTTGTTGGGTGGGAATTGCCCGCGCTGCACGGCAATCATCACACGACAGACATTTGACGTGGACAACAACGTCGTGGAGTTCGTAGAATCGCGCTATCGCAGCGATCGCTACCTGTTTGGGATGCTTCTGGATATGGAAAAGCCAAATGGCAGCGTTTAGTCTGAAGTTTTTTTGGATGAAGTTGAGCGAATTCACGAATAGGACACAAAAAAGCTTGCGGGGACTGCGAAGGAGTGCTATACTTCAAATTTCACAGTCGAATACAGAAATAACTAGAAAACTATTGACTCATAGACTGCTTTGTAATATAATTATCGATTGCGCTTAATGCCTGAATTGACGCGTGGAATGCGTACCGCCCCACGCTTTTATCATGTTAGGAGATATGCATGACTGACCTGATGCCACCAAAAAACTATGCCAGGATCCCTGTAGGGTTGGAATTACCCCAACTTATCCAGGTCCAGCTAGATTCTTTCCAGCGCCTCAAAAGTGAGGGTCTGGGAAGTTTATTCAATGAAATCTCCCCAATTATCTCATATGGCGATGAATTGCGCCTGCACTTTCCTGGTGAGTCTGAGATTGCCAAAGAGTGGGACCTGCGATACTGGTTTGAACCTCCCAAAAACACGGTTGAGGAATGTCTTGAGCGTGATCTGACCTATTCCAGTCCCTTGTACGTCTCAGTTTTGCTGGAAGGCAAAGAGTTTAGTGAAAAGCAGAAGCAGGATCTCTTCCTGGGAGATTTCCCGGAGATGACTCCAAAAGGCACCTTCATTATTAATGGAACTGAACGCGTGGTTGTTTCGCAGTTGATCCGGTCGCCAGGTGTGTATTTTGAAGCGGAATTAGATCGCACCACCGGCCGCATGATGTCCACTGCCAAGCTGATCCCGGATCGGGGAGCCTGGATGGAGCTTGAGACCCGCAAGAACGACTTCATCATCCTGAAATTCAACCGCAAGCGCACAGTGCCGATCACTGTCTTTTTGCGTGCCCTGGCGATTTTGGATGACGGCATGCCCGAGTCTTTGATCAAAGAGGGGTCGGATGAAGAAATCCTCGGTCTGTTTGCTGATGTTGATAACAATCCGGATCATCTCTACATTCAGAACTCCTTTGACCAGGAACCGGATTATGATCCCGAAAGCAAACTCAGTATTGCCGAAGCTTCATTGATCGAATTTTACAAGAAACTGCGTCCGGGTGAACCCCCCACGCTTGAAAATGCAAAGAATTATGTAACTGAGCAGATTTTTGATTCACGGCATTACGACCTTGAAAAAGTTGGTCGCTACAAGTTGAATCAAAAGCTTGATCTGCAAGATGTGATTGTTCCTATTGATGAACATCGCACCATCACCAAACACGATATCGTACGTCTGATCCGCCACATGATCGAGATCAACAACGGCGTGCGCCCTCCCGATGATATAGATCATCTTGGAAATCGCCGCGTGAAGACCGTGGGCGAATTGATCCAAAACAAACTCAGAGTTGGTTTGCGCCGCATGGAACGCGTCATCAAAGAGCGCATGTCCATTCGCGATCAAAACACGTCTCTTTCGCCGGTCAGCTTGGTGAACATCCGCCCGCTGGTGGCGTCCCTGCGCGAATTCTTTGGTTCCAGTCAGCTTTCGCAGTTTATGGAAGAGACAAATCCTCTCTCAGAACTGCGCCACAAACGTACTGTTTCCGCCCTTGGTCCTGGCGGTTTGCGCCGCGAGCGCGCTGGCTTTGACGTGCGCGACGTTCACTTCTCGCATTATGGTCGCATTTGTCCGATTGAGACGCCGGAAGGTCCGAACATCGGTCTGATCGGTCGTCTGGCTGCCTATGCCTCTGTGAACGAATACGGTTTTATTGAGACCCCTTATCGACGTGTAATCCGCTCAATGAAGGGCGACGATCCGAACCTTGTGGATCACTTGTTGCGCCAGAATATCACGGACCCAAAGACCGGTGAAGTGATTTATGAGGCTGAGACGCGTATTAGCAAAGAAATGGCTAAGAAAATCAGCAAGCTGGGAATCGAGAACGTGCTGGTGCGCCCTTACGTAACCGAAGAGTACGTTTATCTTTCGGCGGATGCTGAAGATAAATTTGTTATCGCCCAGGCAAATGCGCCTCTGAACGAGTACAACGAGTTTGTGCGACGCAATTCCTGCCGTTACTACAGCCAGTTTGCAATTTATGACTATGAGGACATCGACTTTATGGATGTTGCTCCTAACCAGGTTGTCGGCATTTCCGCCGCACTGATCCCCTTCCTGGAGCACGATGATGCAGGGCGCGCTTTGATGGGTTCGAACATGCAGACTCAGGCTGTGCCTTTGCTGCGACCTGAAGTGCCGATGGTATCAACCGGCATGGAAGCAGCCGCTGTTGCCGATTCCGGGCAGGTTGTCATCGCGGAAGAAGATGGCGAAGTGCTGTCTGTAACTGGCGATAGCCTGGTGGTCAAGCAGGCCTCAGGCGATCTCAGGCTCTACAAGCTTCGCAAGTATCAGCGCTCTAACCAATCGACCTGTATCGATCAGCGACCCGCTGTTAAGCAGGGTGACATTATCCACAAGGGCGATGTGATTGTCGATTCTTCCTCCACGGATGATGGAAAACTGGCGTTAGGTCAGAATGTAATCGTTGCGCTGCTTCCATGGGAAGGCTTCAACTTTGAAGATGCCATCCTGATTTCGGAACGCCTGGTTGAAGAAGACCGCTACACGAGCGTCCACATCGAAAAGTACGAAGTGGAAGCCCGCGACACCAAGCTTGGTCCTGAAGAAATCACGCGCGAAATCCCCAATGTCGGCGATGATACCATCCGCGACCTGGATGAATCCGGCATCATCCGGATTGGTGCCGAAGTTGGTCCAAACGATATTCTGGTCGGCAAGATCACCCCCAAAGGTGAGAAGGAACTGACCCCTGAAGAGCGCCTGCTGCGCGCTATCTTCGGTGAGAAATCGCGCGACGTAAAGGACACCTCTCTGCGCATGCCCCACGGCGAGCGCGGAATTGTGGTGGACGTGAAAGTCTTCACCCGCGAAGAAAACAGTGACCTTTCTGCTGGCGTGGACAAAATGGTGCGTGTTTCTGTGGCGCAGCGCCGCAAGATCACAGCTGGCGACAAAATGGCTGGACGCCACGGCAACAAAGGCTGCGTCTCGATGGTGCTGCCAGTTGAAGATATGCCCTTCCTGGAAGATGGAACCCCCGTGGACATCATCCTCAATCCTCTCGGCATTCCTGGTCGTATGAACATTGGCCAGGTGCTCGAAGCAGAACTCGGCTGGGCAGCCCGCAGCCTGGGCTTTAGGGCGATTACCCCGGTCTTTGACGGCGCCACTGAAGCTGAAATTGAAGCTGAATTGGCTCGAGCCTGGATGATCGATGAGGCCTGGCGCGTTATCGGCGAAAAAGGCTGGGCCTGGTTGAGCGAAATCGAACACGAACCTGAAATGATCCTGGATGACCAGGAAGTGCGTTTACTTTACCTGGAACAGTTACTTCAGGAGCAGGGTAAGGATGTGTTTGCCATAAAAGAAAACGAGATCCTGGCTCGCCGGACGGCTTTGAATGAGTGGCTTAAGCTTGAAGGGTATGACCCTGCCGCCATCACTGCCTTCCCAGAGGACAACATCCCCGTAAAAGGCCGGGAAGCCCAGGATGACAACGCGGTGAAAGCCTGCTTATTACTCTGGAGTAAGAAACAGGGGCAGGCGATTTCTGCTGATCTTGACCGCGCCGCCATTGAGAACCAAGCCAGGCAGATCATGCTTGAAACGGGTAAGCCCATGCCAACAATTGGCAAACAGCGGGTACGTGACGGCCGGACTGGTGAATTCTATGACAATCCGGTCACCATCGGTATCATGACCATGCTTAAGCTGCACCACCTGGTTGAGGATAAAGTCCACGCACGTTCCACCGGACCCTACAGCCTGGTTACCCAGCAGCCTCTGGGCGGTAAGGCTCAGTTTGGTGGTCAGCGCTTTGGTGAGATGGAAGTTTGGGCGCTTGAGGCTTATGGCGCGGCACATACCCTGCAGGAAATGTTGACGGTCAAGTCGGATGATGTTGCGGGTCGCACTGCAACCTACGAAGCGATTGTCAAGGATATTCCCATCGAGGCTCCGGGTATTCCTGCTGCTTTCAGAGTGCTGGTGAAGGAACTTCAGTCCCTGAGCCTGGCAGTGGAAGCTATCATGGAAGATGGAGAAGTGATGCGGTTTGGCAAGGATGACGAACGTTCACATAGTTCGCGCGTGCCGACCGGCTTGCTGGATCAAGGCAGCGACTTCTTCAAGTCATTAAAAGAAGTTGCTTGACGTAATCGATTGAGGCGTGATAGAATCATGCCTCGCCCTGGTAGGCAGGGTTTATGTTGACCCGCTTGGCGTTAGGTTGAAAACGCAAGGCCATCAATAAAAAGATGGCCTTGATTAATGAGAAGATAGAGTAATTAGTAGCACGGAGGCAAAAAAGTGCCAACAATTAATCAACTGGTTAGAAAAGGTCGCCAGACCAAAAGCCACAAAAGCAAGTCACCTGCCTTGCAATATACGCTCAATTCTGAGAAACAACGCCGTACCCGTCAACCAAAGGGTGCACCTCAGAAGCGCGGTGTTTGCACCATCGTCCGCACGATGACCCCCAAAAAACCGAATTCCGCCCTGCGGAAAATCGCTCGTGTGCGTCTTTCCAATGGTTTGGAAGTGACCGCGTACATTCCCGGTGAAGGTCATCAGCTCCAGGAGCACAGTGTGGTGCTCGTGCGTGGCGGCAGAGTGAAGGACTTGCCCGGTGTGCGTTATCACATCGTGCGCGGCACACTCGATACCACTGGTGTCGCAGACCGCAAACGCGCCCGTTCAAAATACGGCGCAAAACGCGCAGAGAGTTAGTCATTTGCATATTGGGCTGTCTGCCTGCCACCATTAAGGTTGGTCGGTAAGGCAGATCTGGATTTATTGAGGAGCAATTATGTCAAGAAGAATTAAACCCGAAAAGCGAGAAGTCTCTCCAGACGTGCGTTTTAACAATGTGCGTGTGCAGATGATGATCAACCGCATCATGCTCAACGGTAAGAAGAGCACTGTGACCAGACTGGTCTATAATGCAATTGATCTGATCAGCGAAAAAACCGGCAAAGATGGGATTGAAGTTTTCGAGCAGGCGCTTAAAAACGTCAGCCCGATGATGGAAGTTCGCCCCCGTCGTGTTGGTGGCGCAACTTACCAGGTGCCGATGGAAGTCGCCCCGGAACGCCGCTTGACTCTGGCAATGCGATGGATCATCGCTGCCTCCAGGTCGCGGTCAGGCAAATCTTACTCTGAGAAGTTAGCCGGAGAATTGATGGATGCTGCTGAAAACCAGGGCGCATCAATCCGCCGCAAGGAAGAAGCACACAAGATGGCAGAAGCCAACCGTGCTTTCTCCCACTTCCGTATGTAAATAAGATTTGCACCTTAACTTATTATTGGCTTAACTATGACCCAACATCCGCTCGAACTATACCGCAATATCGGTGTGATTGCCCATATTGACGCCGGTAAGACAACAACTACCGAGCGGATTTTGTTTTATGCCGGTAAGACTTATCGCCTTGGCAATGTTGATGACGGCACCACTGTCACTGACTGGATGCCCGAAGAACGCGAACGCGGCATCACCATCGTTTCCGCCGCTGTTACAGCGGAATGGAAAGGTTACCGCATTAACCTGATTGACACTCCCGGTCACATCGATTTCACGGCAGAAGTGCAGCGCTCCCTGCGCGTGCTGGATGGCGGTGTGGTCGTGTTTGACTCGGTCCAGGGTGTGGAGCCGCAAAGCGAAACAGTTTGGCGTCAGGCTGACAAATATAGAGTCCCGCGCATTTGCTTTGCCAACAAAATGGATCGCACAGGAGCCTCTTACGAGCGCACTGTGGAGAGTATCCGCGAGCGCCTGGGTGCCAACGCGCTTGAAATGCAGATCCCGATTGGTCAGGAATCAGACTTCATAGGATTTGTGAACCTGCTTGAGGAAAATGCCGTTACATTCTCTGATGACCTTGGCATTGAGCCGAACATCATTGAAATCCCAGAAGAACTGCGCGAACTGGCTGCGCAAAAGCGCGCTACTCTCGTGGAACGCATCGCCGAGACTGACGACGACCTTACAATGAAATTCCTTGAAGGTGAAACCCTCAGCTTGACTGAACTCAAAAGCGCTCTGCGAGCGGCAGTGCTTGCAAACAAAGTAGCTCCAGTCTTTTGCGGCAGCAGTCTGCGCAACAAAGGTGTGCAAGCCGTGCTCGACGCGGTCATTGACTATTTACCTTCCCCGCTCGATATTCCCCCTGTAGACGCCACACTTGTGCGCGATGGCAGCGAGGTTCAACGCCATGCGGATGAATCCGAACCACTCTCAGCACTGGTTTTCAAGATTGTCACGGACCCCTATATGGGTCGGCTGGCTTACATCCGGGTCTATTCCGGCAAAATAAAACAGAACAGCACAGTCTACAATGCTTCGAAAGATAAAAAAGAACGCGTTGGGCGTCTGCTGCGCATGTACGCTGACCGGCGCGAGGATATTGAAGAACTGGGTGCGGGTGATATTGGCGCGATCCTGGGTCTGAAATTCAGCTTCACCGGCGACACGCTTTGCGATCCCACCAATCCGGTTCTCTTGGAAACGATCAGCTTCCCCAATCCAGTCATTTCGATTGCGATCGAGCCGAAGACCAAGGCCGACCAGGACAAAATGGCCGATTCGCTGATTAAGCTGGCGGAGGAAGATCCTACCTTCCAGATCCGCCAGGACGACGCAACCGGGCAGACCGTGATCTCCGGTATGGGCGAACTCCATCTGGATGTATTGGTTACCCGCCTCTTGCGCGAATTCAAAGTACAGGCGAATGTGGGCAAGCCCCGCGTAGCATATCGAGAAGCGATCACCAAACCCATCACCAAATTCAGTTACCGCTATAGCAAACAAACAGGCGGTCACGGGCAGTTTGGTCATGTGGTCTTCGACCTTGAGCCGCTCGAAAATGGCTCTGGAGTCATCTTTGAAAACAAGATCCGTGGTGGAGCAATTCCGAAGGAATACATCACACCAATCGAAAAGGGTGTGCTGGATGCGGCTGAAAGCGGGCCTCTCGCAGGCTTCCCAATGACAGATTTCAAGGTTACTCTGGTTGACGGTTCATACCATGAGGTGGATTCGAGCGAAATGGCTTTCCGCACGACAGCTTTGCTGGCAGTGCGTGAGGCCACAGAAAAAGCTGCTCCGGTCATCCTGGAGCCGATTATGAAAGTCGAAATCACGGTGCCAGAAGAGTACACCGGCGACATTATCGGACAGGTCAATGCCCGTGTGGGCAATATCCTGGGCATGGAAGATCGTTTTGGCAACGCCAAAGCCCTGCATGCCGAAGTGCCCTTGTCCGAGATGTTTGGCTATGCAACTGAGCTGCGCTCAGCTACACAAGGCCGGGGAGTGTTCACCATGGAATTCAAACACTACTCCCAGGTTTCGGACGCTTATATGAAGAAAATTCTCGGTCGCTATAACGCCTGAGTTAAACAAGACATTTCCAGGAGCTTATGCTCCTGAATGAAAAAACAGAAAAAGGTAGAAAATGGCAAAACAAAAAATCAGAATTCGTTTGAAAGCATATGATCATCGCATTCTCGACCAATCCGCCAAGCGCATTGTCGAGACCGCCGAGCGCTCCGGTGCCAAGGTGGTAGGTCCTGTACCTCTGCCCACCCGCATTGAGAAATTCACCGTGCGCCGTTCGACCTTCATCGACAAGGACTCCCAGGAACACTTTGAAATCCGCACCCATAATCGTCTGATCGACGTGCTGGAACCCGATTCAAAGACCATCGACATGCTCATGCGCCTCAGCCTCCCCGCTGGCGTAGATATTGAGATCAAGATCTAGTCTGATTTCTGCAGAACGGTTGTTTTGCCTTGTTGTGAAACGAGGGCAAAAGAATCCTTAAAACTTAGCCATTCCCGTCGGGCAGCACCTGCCCGTCTGGTCTTCATCTACCTTTCACACGATGATTGCTCTGCAACCATCGTGTTTCGTTTAAGGGGGCGAGAGGAATTTGAGAATTTTATAATGCATCAGACTTTCGCCGAATGTTTCTTTGCTTACATTGACACAAAAGCGTTAATCCTCTCTGTATGCATTTAATATTCCCCCTGCGTTATGAAACGGTCCTAAAGTACAGGTCATCCTTCACAAGTTATCGGAAGATAAATCAATCCAGCCCGATTAAGCGGGCTGGATAAATTTATTAGTGGGGGTGTATCAGGCAATTAATGAGAGAAACTTCTCGCGAATATCCCGAATCTCTCCAGAACTGATTTGCACCATCCAAAGATCGTTTTCTTCAAACTTTTGTAAATATTCAATCCAGAAGATGCCATTTGGGCAGGAGAGCACTTCTACCTTGGTGGATGTGATAACATCTTCAATCCGATTTACCTTCATGGTGTCCAATCGGATTTTAGAATTTGCTGATTGAACACAATTGAGGAAATCAGCAGCGTCATCGCTTGGGATTTCCTTCTCAGTAAAGACTTTTATTGCATCTTCAAAGCGCTTTTCTGACAAGAAATGCTGGGCGATCTCGAGTTCCAAAGCTTCGATCTGAAAAGAACCCTTTTTAATAGCAATGGACTTGTTTTGGAATAATTCTTCTGCCATTGGCCAAATAGAATCATGGTCCTTGAAAACCACTAGTTTTGATTTTTCACCAGCTGGTGCCCAAACGACCTGGTCTTCGGAGATTAAGTATATGCTGAACGATTCAAGTTTTCCTTCCTGACTAACCCGCACAACTGTCTCCGCATAACGCATCATGTCAAGCACCTCGGAGAATGTCAGGTCCATGGCATAGGAGCCTAAGGCATCTTTGCGGATAAGTCCTTTCTGCGTGAGATTTTCTATGGCCTTTAACTCTATCTTCTCGGCTTGTTCAGCTTCAAGTAGTCGGAGAGGATTGTCCAAAGCATAAATCAAACCACCACCACATAATTTTATGGCTGCAATGAGTTCTTCAGATGTCAATTCTATTGAGAAGCTTTTCTGTTTTTTCATGGTCGCCTCCTAAGGTATAAGCCAAACATTTTGATTATCTAGCTCATCAAATTGAATGTCTCTTGTCCTATATACATAAATGCCATTGACCTTAGAGGCTTCGCTTATTGTGATGTAATTATCGTGAACTTTTTCCACGATTGCGACATGCCCGTAAGTGGAATTAGATTTATAACCAGGATCCCAGGTTATTGCATAACCTACCCCGATGGCATCTTTAAGGTTACCCTTCTCTCCTTCGCCGATTTGGTAGGCTTTATCTGCAAATTTGTGGCGATAATTAGCTGCAGCTTCATACTCAAAATTGCCAGGATACTTTTCTTTATACGCCTCTTTGCTTAGACCCTCTGAAGTGGATCCCAAATCAGGACGCCGAGCGGCGGCATACCGTGCACAACTGCGAACATCATTCGTATCTTTCAGATTTACCTGATTAGGTGGTTGGGGGTAAGGTTTTGTTTCAACAGGTGCTGGCTCAGCAGGTGCCGGCGCAGGCTCCGCTGGGTCAGGTTCTGGATCTGGAGCAATTTTGTATGGGGCGGGAGTTCCAGTTCGTTCCCAAGGGAATGGGATTTTTTCTATCCAACCTCCTATTGTGCCAATACCACCAACAATGACAGCTATTCCGCCGATTGCAACCTTACCGATGGAATCCAGTAAACCCTGCCAGGTATTGTTTAAATTATCTAAAAAAGAAGACCACAGAGATCCGATGGATTCTAGTGATGAACCAAATCGATTAGCCTTCGCTTCCCATTGGTTTGCCTTCTGAGTGGCAGCGTTACCCATCAGTTGTAAGGCTATCATCGATTGGGCAGTAATTCGGGAAAGGCTCTCAAGTCGATCCATAAATTCCTCTCGTGCCTGGCTTTGCCAGTCAGCTCCACGTGCAGTAGAGACGATTAGGGACATATGGTTATGTAGAGATTGGGATGTTTGGCTCGCAGCTTTCGCCATTGCGCGAACCTGATCGGGATCCATTGCGATTCTTGACATAACGAATTTCCTCCTTTTTATTCGATTTTGAGATTTGGGCAATTCTTAATTGGTGACATAAAACCAGCCACCCTTAATTGGCTTCGATTATAGCATCACTTAAAAGATAAATGACTCTACTGCAAAAACCCGAACAGGAAAAGGCAACCGTCAAACAACTGACCGAGGCCGCCATCCGCAAGGCTGGAATAGCACCCTCAGCAAGGGCTGA
>DDWY01000052.1 GCA_002347705.1 Anaerolineaceae bacterium UBA2274
GCCTTGAGGCTTTCTCTGAATAAAGAACTGAAAATGGTGCTTCATCAAGCCGACAAAATAATTCCTGATAAAAAGTGTCTGCCCATGAGGCTTTCAAGCGTTTCTGTTGCTTCTCAGGAAGTTCACTGGCGGCTGTAATTATTGCGGGCTGTAGGTGTTTGGTATTTGGTTTGAACATAACTTGATTTTATTAAAGTTTTCGGTTTTTGTCTAATTGAAATACCTTTTTGCAGTGGAGTCTGGGGTCTTATTGTTGGGTTACGCTCCTGCGTCGATGCTTTTATCTTGACAACGGACTTTGCCAGACAATGGTAAAATCAGGTATCTAAATTGACTGCTTTAAGTTAGGAGCGACCATGTCAGAACAAAAACCTCTCATCGTCATGCGTTCGGGACCTATCCCCGGTTCAAGTTTTTATCTCGAAAAAACTGAAGTCACGCTTGGTCGTGACCTCTCTAACGACATCCCGGTGCCAGACCAGGAGATATCCCGCCGTCACGCCCGTTTTCTCACCCGAACAGATGGCGTCTTTATTGAGGACCTGGGTTCCACCAACGGCACCTTCCTCAATGGGGTTCGCATCAGCTCACCCCAACGCCTCAATAATGGCGACCTGATCACCATGGCGGAATCGACCGTGATGAGCTTCGAATGGCCAGATCAGGCTAAGACACCCACCTACAGCGCCTATCCCCAGGCAGAATCCACGCCAGAGCCTGCTCCCCAAGCGCCCCAGCAAGCGTACCAACCTGCCCAGAAACCAGTTCCCCAGCAGGCACTTGCGCCCGAACCCATCCCTGAACTAAAACAAGCCACTCCCTGGTACTCCAACTTTTTTATTCTGCTTCTGATCGCAATTATCATCATCATGGTCATCGTGCTTTTCATGCCAACCAGCTGGTGGTGCTTCTTCTCTGCCAACCGGATACCTGGTTGCCCAATCAACTAACAAACTAATCAACTGTATGCCCGGGTTCATAGCCCAGGCATTTTTTAAATTTCCTTCTTTTAATCGTCAGTATTACTTTTCAGGGTTTTTCCTTTCACCTGCCCAATTCTTGATTTTTGGCGCTTTTTTGCGCTCTCATGCTTTTTATCTGATAAATGAGGTATAATGAAAAGGTTATGCTAAGCCACTTTTACGGCAGCATCGGAAGAAAAAAACATGACTGAACAAACTGAAATTCCCGCTGAAGAACCTGTCACAAACAACGCTGGCAGCCTTCAGTCTGTTGGTATTGACGAGCAAATGCGCACCGCTTACCTCGACTATGCCATGAGTGTTATCGTTGCCCGCGCCATCCCGGACGTGCGCGACGGACTCAAGCCTGTTCACCGGCGTATTCTTTACGCCATGCAGGATATGGGCATTCGCGCCAACACGCCCTACAAAAAATCCGCCCGTATCGTCGGTGAAGTCCTGGGTAAATACCATCCTCACGGTGATTCAGCCGTCTATGATTCAATGGCACGCATGGCGCAGGATTTCTCAATGCGCTACCCGCTCATTGACGGTCAGGGCAACTTTGGCTCGATCGACGGCGACTCTCCGGCAGCTATGCGCTACACAGAAGCACGTTTACACAAGATCTCGGACGAAATTCTGTCTGACCTGGACAAAGACACGGTCAACTTTCTTGATAACTTTGATGGCTCTCTGAAGGAACCCGAGGTTCTGCCCGCTCGCATCCCCAATCTGCTGATGAATGGCTCCAACGGTATTGCCGTTGGCATGGCCACCAACATCCCGCCTCACAACCTGCGCGAGTTGGTAGCTGCGCTTAACCTGCTGATCGACCGCTTCGACGATCTCGATGAGGTCAGTGTCGAAGACCTTATGCAGCTGATTCCCGGACCCGACTTCCCTACTGGCGGCATTATCGTCGGCAGTGAAGGCATCCGCCAGGCCTACAGCACTGGTCGCGGACACCTTACTATGCGCGGCTCTGCCACTATTGAAGAAATTCGCGACGGACGCTTCGCGATCATCATTTATGAGATACCTTATCAGCTCAACAAAACCAGCCTGATCGAACGCATCGCCGCCCTTCACCGCGAAGGTCGCATCGATTCGATCTCAGACATGCGCGATGAGTCTGACCGCAATGGTATGCGCATCGTCATCGAGCTCAAACGCGGCACTCAGCCGAGGCGCGTCCTCAATCAGCTCTACAAATACACTCCGCTTCAGTCCACCTTTGGTGTGCAGTTGCTGGCTCTGGTGGATGCCGAACCCCGTATGCTCACCCTCAAACGCGCTCTCACGTATTATCTCGAACATCGCCAGGTCGTCATCACCCGCCGGACACTCTTTGAACTGGATAAAGCCAAAAAACGCGCTCACATCCTGGACGGTCTGCTGATCGCGATTGCAAACCTGGACGCGGTGATTAAGACCATCCGCGAATCCAAAGATGCTGATGTCGCCAAAACAAATTTGATAAACCGTTTCAACCTGACCGAAATCCAGGCTCAGGCAATTCTTGATATGCAACTGCGCCGCCTGGCCGCCCTCGAACGGCAGAAGATTGAAGACGAATACAAAGCGATTCTCGAAACCATCGCCGAGCTTGAAGAAATCCTTGCCAACCCGCAGAAAATTCTCGAAATCATCCGCACCGACCTGAACGAAGTCGCTGAAAAATTTGGCAACGACCGCCGAACGCACATCGTGCCTGACCTTGAAATGGACCTTTCAGACGAGTCGCTCGTTCAGGACGAGCCAGTGTTTGTTTCCATAACTAACCGGGGATACATCAAACGCGTTTCAGACCAAGCCTACCGCTCCCAGGGGAGAGGCGGTCGCGGCGTGATTGGTCAGAGCATGCGCGGCGAAGATGCTGTCACCTTCTTCGTGCGTGCCAACACGCTTGGCACCATGCTGTTCTTTACCAACAAAGGTAAAGTCTACTCCGTAAGGGTGTTTGAACTGCCTGAAGAATCCCGGCAGGGGCGCGGTATCCCCCTGGTCAACATCCTCAACCTCGAACCCGATGAGAGCGTCACAGCCTTGCTGCCCGTTGAAGATTTCAGCGATGCTAAATTCTTTGCCCTTGCCACAAGGCTTGGGCGCATCAAGCGCGTGCCTATGTCGGACTTTGAGAGTGTGCGGCCATCCGGTCTGATCGCTATCCGCTTGAATGATGGCGATGAATTGGGCTGGGTTCGCATGACTGGCGGTCAGGATGATCTCATGCTTATTACCAGGAAGGGCAAAGCGCTGCGCTTCCACGAAAAGCAAGTCCGCCCCACAGGGCGAACCACGATGGGCGTCACAGGCATCAGCCTGCGCGGTGATGACCAGGTGGCTGGTTTGGAAGTTGCCGAGCCGGAAGGCTACTTGTTTGTTTTGACCGGGAAAGGTCAGGGCAAGCGCACACCCCTGGAAGAATACATCCCCAAGTCCCGCGGCACGCTTGGCGTTACGACGATCAATCAGGATGTGCGCGGTTCCGTCGGGGATATCGCTGAAGCGCGTGTGGTCCTTGATGACGAGGAAATCACGATCATTTCCCGCGGGGGGATCGTTCTGCGCACCAAGGTCGCCGAGATTTCGGTTCAAGGCCGCTCCACACAGGGTGTCAAGGTCATGGAATTAGGCGAAGCCGACAGCATTGCTGCGGTCGCCCGAATATCCCAGGAAGAAGTGGAATTTTCCGAACAAACCCACGCTGCTTCCGTAGCCGCCGGCGAAGCCGCCCCGCGCCGTTCCGGACGAAAAGTTGCTGTGAGGGATGAGGATCTTGAAACGGATCCCGAACCCAACCCAGAAACTGCCGAAGAAGAATTAGGTTACTCTGAAGAAGAAAATGATAATGAAGAGGATGAAGAATAGGGCAGTATTTCGGCAGACTGAAAACTGAAAAATTGACCGCCGGCATCCTCCACCTGAAGTGAGCCGTCAGACAAAACACTCAAAAGGCGAAACATGCCCGTTTCGCCTTTATAGTTCCTGATTGGTCTGTTCTCCCCCCTGTATGCCAGGCGCTCATTCCATTCCTGCATGAAAGCATCACCAGGCAGCAGTTGCCGTAACGCTCGCAGTGCCTCCAGGATTGACCACAGCCAGGTTTCGGCATCCAAACTACAGCCGCTTTCGCTGAAAACATCACTGGCCGGAAAATTCATGGCCGCATTTCCGTCAAAGGCTCCTGGCTGCAGATTTAGACCTATCCCTACTACTACCGCCTTGGCTTTGCCTGACTCCATGTCGCTCTCTGCCAATATTCCGCAGATCTTCTTGCTATTCAGCAAGACGTCATTGGGCCACTTCACCTGTGCTTTACTGCCTGTTTTTACCTTCACCGCCCGTGCCACAGCCAGGGCTCCAAGCGCGGTAAAACGCCCCAACAAGGGCTGTTCGTCTTCAGTCGGTACACACAACACAGAGAAAGTCAATGAGCTCTTGGGTTGGCTCTGCCAGATATGTCCCCGCTGCCCGCGCCCCCTAACTTGCCGCTGCGCCCACACCACCAGGCCATCTTCAGCCCCAGACCTGGCTGCTTCAAGAGCTACATCATTGGTGGAGCACACCTCTTCAAGGCGATTAAGCTGAAACTTCATAACGTAAGCTGGCTTTGGGTCTTGATGGGCAGGGTAAAACAGATTCTTGCTCCCTGGTGGTAGCTTTCATCCACCCAAATCCTTCCCCCATGCGCTTTAACAATTGATTGGCACAGATACAAGCCCAAACCGGTGCCCTTGGTCGTTTTTACTACCCCATTTGAGCGGTAGAAACGATCAAACACACGGGGAACATCCATCGGATCAAAGCCCTTGCCCTGATCCGTCACACAAATCTGGACATTCTCTTCAATCTTTTCCCCATCGATTTTTATCATACCCCCCTCAGAGTACTTGATGGCATTTGTCAGCAAGTTGGAAATCAACTGGCTAAGGCGGGTCTCATCAGCGGTGATAATGGGGAAGTCATTCGACAGATTCGTAAAAATCTGGTGCTTGTCACTTTGCAGAGCAAATTTTTTGCTCAAATCGCTGATCAGAGCAGCCAGATCCACTTCCGTATTGTGCAGGGTAATTCCGCCCGATTGCAGCTTGGTTGCGTCCAGCAAATCCTCCACCATCGCGGTCAAATGATCGGCTTCTTCTTCGATCACCCGCAGGCTTTCGGTTACCATCGCCTTATCCCATTCCACATCATCGCGTCTGAGCGTGTTGGCGTAGCCCTTGATCAGGGCTATTGGGGTTTTTAGTTCATGGCTGATGACCGAAATGAAGTTGGTTTTGAGTTCTTCTGCCTCCCTGAAACGGGTGATGTCACGCACCGAGGCGATAATGTTCAGGAGCTCCCCCTCATCTGAAAAGAGAGGAGCGTAGGTGATCTCCACCGGGATCGGGTCCAGCGGGGGGTAACGGAGCATGTCCCCTTCCAAAAAGAGGTCTTTGGTGGAGCCCCACTGCCACTGCGACTTGACCGCCTCATTCAACTCGATCCCCTTCGGTGGTTTTGCCCAACGCACCACCTGGTCGAAGGCTTTATGATTTAGCTCGTCTGCCGGCGCGTTTACCAGTCGTTCAAAGGCGTGATTGACTTGCAGCACCTTCAGGTCTGGATTCAAGATGATAATTCCATCCGCGACTGAACTGAGCAGAGCCGCCATGCGCAAATTCTGGCGGGTCACCTGGGTGTAGAGCCTGGCATTGCGCACAGCAATAGCAGCCTGGTTGGCGAAGCTGTTCAGGATGGAGTAATCGTTAGCCGAAAAGCTGGCGCGGTAGTTGCGGAAAATGAAAATTTGACCGATTATTCTGTGCTGGACGGTCATGGCAATGCCCACGCCCGTGATCATGCCCATGCTGATATCACTCAACATGCGGTTGATCTCAGGAATGCGTGCTTCAGCGCCTTCATCGCTATCGCTGAGGCTTGCCAGCCAGGTTTCGAGGTAACTCAACAGCGCCGGTGGAATACCCTGGTTGATCGCAATGTGCCAGTCGCCTGCATCTCCTGCGAGGGCGATAAAACCGGCATGCCCACCCAGCATCTCGATCGCGATGTGCAGGATGCGGCTCAGGAGCGCGTTGAGGTTTAGCTCCTCTGTGAGGGCTCGCGAAATCTCGAGCAGATATTCTCTTTGGCGTACACGATGATCAGGTAACATAGCCTAATTGTATCCCAGCTCTGCAATCGAAGGTTAGGATTTACATTGTGGTAGACCCTCGAGTTCGTTGGATTGAAAGATCCTGGCGTAGGGGCGAAGCATCCTTAACGATTGGGCAACAGGTGACAACAACATTCGCTTGGGATGCTTCGCCCCTACCATGCTGTGTTTGAAAAAATTGTGCGGGAGAGCATTAGCCCTCCCGCAAAATCCGCCATTCACAGTCAGCGGATGGAGCAAGCCCCATCCGTACGAAAGTGTTCAGTTATCAGCTGCGAATTTCAGACCTTCTAGATTTAATGTAGAGGATTCTTTTTGTCGGAGTGAGCCCGCATCACACTTTCTACAAACTCGTAACGCCTGGCGGTCTCATTACACAGCTTCGCTGGTACTTCGTCCGACCTACAAGGGGTATGCTTGTCATTCTAGCCTCTTTTGCGAAGAATCTTAAGAGTAAACAGTGCAAGATCCTTCGTTCCTCAGGATGACAAAAAATTACCCATGACTTGAGTCGATTAGTTAATATGGAACTCTGTGTACTCGTTTCCTGCCTCGGGGAAAGCTGCTGTCAAATAAAAAGGCGAAGCAGGCAGATGAAGCCTGTTCCGCCCTGCGAGTAAATTACGCCTTACTAAAACTGGAGTTTCTCATTTTAGTGCCCTGAAAAAGCTTCCCAACAAATGAATATTCAAAAAATATCGGAAAATGCAATCGTAGGATGGGTCGTCGTCATGGAATCCATACCAACCTGCGCCTCGCGATAGCCAACCCACCGCATGTAGTAATTGGCATTCTGAGATTCTTTTGCGAAGAATCTGATTATTCACCGCATTCAAGATAACAAGACTCACCTCCTTTATCCTCCTTTCTCGACGAAGTGCTCGTCAGGGTAGAGGATCAGGAAAAG
>DDWY01000013.1 GCA_002347705.1 Anaerolineaceae bacterium UBA2274
GGAAATCTTGTAATAGAACTCAGCCAGTGGAGCAATACGCTTCACAAACCATCCCGGCAGTCTAATTTCATGAGAGCGGATGCCAGCTGCCTCCTGGACCATTTGGCGGTACTCGCTCACCGTCACCTGGCTGCCCGAAAGCAGGTAGGCTTCCCCACTTCGACCTAACGAAGCGGCCAGGATATGCCCTTCTGCCACGTCCCGCACATCCACAAAATCGTAAGCACCGTCCGTCGAAATTGAAGGTTTCTTCTGCATCCATGCCAGCAGCATCTCACCCATCTCGGAGCGGCGAAAATCACTTGGGCCAATCACCCCTGTCGGTAAAACGATAACAGCGTCCAAGCCACTTTTTGCGGCTTCCTGCACAAGCGCAGAAGCAATTGCTTTGGTCCGGTCGTAGGCACCGGAGGGGTTAACCTGGTCGAACGCAATTGTCTCGTCCATCGTTGTGACGCCTTCCGCGCGACCCAGAGCATGGATCGAGCTGGTATAAACCAGGCGGCGAACACCCATTTCGCGGCAGGCTTCGATCACATTGCGCGTCCCTTCCACGTTGACCTTGTACATCAGTTCACATTTGTCGGATGTAATCGCCACGAGAGCTGCCAGGTGATAGACAAGCTCCACTCCCTCCATCGCCTTGCGCAGTTGCACGGGATCAAGAATATTTCCCTCCACCGTTTCAAAATCAAGACCTTCCAGTGAAGAAACATCCTCACCAGGCAGCACAAGCACGCGTACTTTTTCGCCTTTTTCAAGCAGGGCACGAACTAAAACGTTCCCGAGATGCCCTGCCCCACCAGTAACCAAAATCATTTTGACCCTCCAATGCCTTCAAGAAGCAGTTTTAGTCCTTCTGAAGTGATAGCAGACCAGTCGGCTTTGGCCTGATCGTAAGCCGACTCGAGCAGATACCCCATGGCAACCGCAACAAGCAGTCGCGCCAGGACTTCACTGCCGACATCCTTGCGAATTGAACCGTTTAGCTGACCAGTCTCGATGATTCTCATAAAGAAACCTGTAAAGTATCGGTAGGGCTCGACTGCAAGCTTCCAAATCTCCGGGTCACCCATCGCCTGCCGCCAGAAATCAACCAATATCGGAAAACCCTTTGGGACGGCTGAAAAAACAGTGTCGAAGTGATACGGCATCTCAACCAACACTTCCTTGAGGTCGCTATTTGCGGAAAGGGGTTGACTCAGGATGGATTGCATTACCGTGTTGGACCAGTTTTCCATCAGAGTCATAAAGAGCACCTGCTTGGTTTCAAAGTAGTGGTAAAAAGATCCCTTGCTCACGCCTGCATGCTTGCAGATATCGTTTACGGATATTGCGTCATAGCCCTTTTCCAGAAAAAGACTTGCTGCAGACTCGAGGAGTTTGTCGCGGGATGAAAGCTTGTTTTGCATTAGGCTCCTTTTAGAAAAAAATATACCGACCGGTCGGTTTAATTTGAACAGCAAACAACTGCGCTGTCAAGCCGGACACTCTACAACTGAAAAGCTGTGCAAACTCACGTCTCTGCAAAGAAAACATCCGGAGTTCGGTATAATGATAACAATTCAACTTAGTGAGGTAACTATGAAAATCGCAATCGGTTCTGATCATGCAGGATTGGCACTAAAGGAAGCAATCAAGGCTTATCTTGATAGCCGCATGATCCCTTATGAAGATTTTGGCACCCACACACTGGAAAGCTGCGACTATCCCCGCATTGCTGAGATTGTCTGCAAAGCAATCCTTTCCTCTGAGTTTGACCGCGGCATCCTGATCTGCGGTACTGGCATCGGCATGTCAATCTCTGCCAATAAGATCCCCAATATTCGGGCTGCAGCTTGCAGTGAACCTTATTCTGCTATTCTCTCAAGGCGGCACAACAACAGCAATGTGCTCTGCATGGGAGGAAGAGTGGTGGCAAGTGGTCTGGCAACCCTGATCACCGAAGGCTGGTTAAATGCATCCTTTGAGGGTGGGCGCCACACACGGCGGGTAGACATGCTGACCCGCATCGAACAGCGTTATGCCCTTCCGCCCATCCCTCACCCGGTTAAGAAAGAAGACACCAATCCGCTGCCAACTGCGGATTCACCTGCCAGCGACAATTAGCTGAGATGGAAACTGTTTCCTGAGCTTGTAGATCCCGCAAGCTCATTCTTTCCTGAATTTTATTAACATATGACCATTTCTGTAATCGTGAAAGGATTATGATGAAATACAAGATTTTTGGTGACAAATTACCCGCAGTCAGCTTGCAGTTCGAAGCCAACGAAGCCATCTACACCCAGTCAGGTGGCATGACCTGGATGACAGATAATTTCAGGATGGAAACTAACGTACGTGGTGGTCTGATGAAAGGGCTCGGGCGGATGCTTTCCGGCGAGTCCCTCTTCATGGCCACCTACACCGCCCTCGCCGGCGGCGCAGAGATGACCCTCGCCTCCTCATTCCCCGGAGCCATCATTGCGCTGGAGTTGGACGGCAGCATGGAATACATTGCCCAAAAATCCGCCTTTCTATGCGCGACCCCGGGCGTTGAGCTCTCTACTTACGTCACCAAGCTCAAAGCTGGCATTTTTGGGGGTGAGGGCTTTATTATGCAGCGGCTGAGTGGGCGAGGCATCGTTTTCCTCGAGCTCGATGGAACCGTCGTTGAGAAAGATCTCGCTCCTGGTGAACGCCTCAAGGTCGACACCGGCAATATTGCCCTGTTTGAATCCCGGGTTTTCTATGACGTCGAAACTGTCAAAGGATTTAGCAATGTTCTCTTTGGTGGTGAGGGCCTATTCCTCAGTTCCGTTCAGGGTCCCGGTAAGGTCTGGCTGCAGTCAGTAAACGCTGCCAACTTTGCAGCCAAGATTCTGCCCTACATCCCCCACAATAAGGGTTAGGGTTGGATTAACCAAAAACCGCTGGTGTGTGGACGCCAGCGGTTTTTTACTTGAGGGACTTGCGCATATAAAGCTCCCCGAGCTCAAAACCCCTTTCGGCATAATAAGTCCGGGTGCCAACCGCGGAAATAACTGCCAAACCCTTAAAGTTGTGTTCCCTGGCAATTCGTTCCGCCTCAAGCAGCAGCTGGCTGCCCAAACCGATGTGTTGGGCGGCACCCGCCTGTTCGGAGCCAACCTCAAGCGATTGCCCATACACATGCACCTCACGGATGATGGCTGCCTGGTGAAGGTCAGGGATGGCAGGTTTGGTTTCAACTTTGGGAAGAGACAGCCGTAGAAAACCCACAATTTTGTCATCCGGCGTGTTGAAGGACAGGAAGTGCTCTTCCGCCCGGCCTGCCAGGTAGACCTGATCCGCCAGTACCAGGGACTCGGCATCGACCTTGCCATACCGGATCTCGCGGCAGCGGATGCACTGGCACTGCTGCCGGCGCTGCTGCAATAGCAGCGCGACATCCTGCCTCAGGCTGGTGTTTCGATTACCCTCCACCACCAGAGGAGATGGGATGTCCCGAATGACCCGATTGATGCGGCAAAAGCGGGGCACATCCAGCTTCACGTCCGCAATCAACGAGATCAAGGTCTCCTCTGAGTACGGCTGATATTCGCCCGCCTGCCAATACCGATAGAGTTCTGCAGATTCGAGCAGCTGGCAGGGATAAATCTTAAGCTCGTCCGGCTGCAACCCACCCTCCCGCCACAGTCGCTTGAAGTCTTCCCGATCGCTTTCGGGCGTGGCTCCGAGCAAATTTGGCATCCAGTGCAGCAAGACCTTAAAGCCTGCCGCACGCACCAGGGCAATCGCGTTTTCAGTTTCTGCCGCGGTGTGACCCCGACGGTTTAGTAGCAGGATCTCGTCATCCATGCTCT
>DDWY01000029.1 GCA_002347705.1 Anaerolineaceae bacterium UBA2274
ATGCCGGCACACTGGAAATGTTTGGTGAATATTGGCTGATATGCCAGGATTGCGGCAGAAAATACCCCATCTGGGATGGCATTTTGATCATGCGCATTGATGAAGGCGATAAGTGGCGTGCTACCGAGAAGGAAGACTTGCCCGTGCCTCCTCCCATGCCGGTCTGAGTGAAAGCGGCCAGATTAAAGGACCTATGAACAATACAGAAAATAAAAAGTGGGAACTTCCCCGCGGGAAGTCCTTGGCTGCGTTGATCGTCTTCCTGGTTTTGGGCGTACTGGGCGGATATTTCCTGTTCCGCTTCAGCAGTAATTTTATTGCCACGGCAACAATCTTCAATCCGGGCGGCGCGCCTATACTGAATGATTCTACTGCTGACCCAAACGTTTTGCTCGAACCTGGGATCACCCCAACCCCAACGGCTCCTCCGCTCGACACCTTCACCATGCCGAATGCGTGGGATGGCAAATCCCGTGTTAATGTCCTGGTAATGGGCATTGATGCCCGCAGCCCTGATGCCGCTAACCCGCTGACCGACACCATGATTCTTTTTACGCTCGATCCGGTCAACAACACTGCTGGCATGCTTTCCATTCCGCGCGATCTTTGGGTAAAGATCCCCGGCTCGGATTACGGCAAGATCAACACTGCCTACAGCATTGGTGAAAGTTTTCAGTTGCCTGGAGGTGGTCCGGCGCTGGCTGCAAAGACCGTTGAAAATCTGCTCGGTGTGCCAGTTCACTACTACGCCCAGATTGATTTCGAGGCTTTTGTCAGCTTCATCGATCAAATTGACGGCGTCAAGATTACCTCAACAGAGAGAGTGCAGCTAAATATTGTTGACACACAATTCTCACAATGGCTGGAACCGGGCACCTACACACTTCCGGGCGACCTGGCGCTGGCATACGTGCGCTACCGCGAGCCAACTGGCGGCGATATTTCCCGCTCGCAGCGGCAGCAGCAGGTAATCTTGGCTATTCGCGACCGCATCCTGGAGTTCAACATGCTGCCCAAGTTGATCCAGCGCGCGCCAGAACTTTATGCCAGCCTTTCCCAGGGCATCCGCACTAACTTATCCCTCGAACAGATTATTCAGCTTGGCATAAAAGTGCTCAATGATATTCCGCGCGACCAGATCGTCAATACTGGTATTGGTTGGCAGGATGTGTCTTCTGGCACTTCCCCCGATGGTTTGGCGATTTTACGACCAATACCGGATCGCATTCGCGCTTTACGTGACAGTGTATTTGGAGGAGGAGGGGCAATCGACGTCCAGGACCCCACCGTCTTGCTGAATGTGCTGGCGGAGGAAGCGGCAACGGTCTCTGTTTTTAATGGCTCCAGCACCCCGAATTTGGCTGAGAGAACCGCAGAATACCTGAAAGGTCAGGCTATCAACGTGGTTGAACAGGGCGAAGCGGCATATTCCGCCTATACCACGGTCACTTTCTACGGAGCCAAACCCTATACCCTGCACTACCTGGTGGATTTTCTGGCAGTAACTCAGCCCTATCGGATCATTTATGCCTACGACCCCAACGCGCCAATCCATATTGTGGTGGTGCTGGGGGATGATTTTGCGGCGAGCAATACTTTGCCATAGATAAAACACAGATAAAAAAGAGGCTGTCTATCAAAATTGACAGCCTCTTTTGTTTGATCGAACACTTTTTGAGCTCGTTTAGAGGTTAATGGTGCAAACCTAAACGATTAACAAAGGTTTACTGTAGCCATGAAGTCATTAATTTTTTGAGAAAGAAAGTCCAGTTGTTCCTGGCTGGTATACTGGTCAATTGCCAGGGTAAGGATCTTGCTGGTCATCTTCACCGCGAGCGCGTTGCCATTGAGCCGATGGTCAGAGGCCAGATCTTCCCAATGGATGGTCAGACCAATCCCATTCTCACCCAAATAATCATTCAATTGGTCCCGCAAGCCGTTGCTGACGTAGACCGGCAAGCCCAAAGGCATATTATCAGGCTGCAGAGCGGGGAAGATCGGTGAGATTGCGCTGATCCCTGCAATTGACCTCAAGAGCCTGTTGTAGTTTTTGCGCCGAACCTGTTTGATGGCTGACCAATCGAGATGTTCGATCTCATGGCGCTCCTGCTCATCCCCCAGAACCACGTTATCTTTCGCGTAATACGACTCGGCCAGTGCGAACAGTGACTCAAGCGACTCGCGGTCGCCGATGTCTTCAAATAAGTAATCTCTCAACTGACTGCGGTATTGACGAATAAGCGGCAGGCGGCGGTTTTCTCTGCCTGTGTAGGCTGCCAGGTAGGGCTTGGTGTCGTGAGCGGTCTTTAGGTAGCCGCCATCGAAAGGGCAGAGTTTGCGCATGCTGTTAAAAGCAAAATCACCTGTGACCTGAGTCAAAAATCCGGCCTGGGCGTTATCCTCGATCACGATTCTTCCAGCACGCTGCAGCTCAGACAAATAATTCAGGACATTTGGTTTGTGGGAGAAGCCGAAGTAGTTGATGAAATATACCGCTTGCTTCTCGCGGAGGTGGCGTTCAAGGTCTTTAGGGTCTATCGAGAAATTTGGGAAGACCTTGTAGTAATCGCAGCTTAAACCGCAAGATTCTAACGTGTCGACGATAGTTGGGCAGAGGTATGCCGGCAATAATACCCGGCTAATGCCATGGTCGCGCAGGTAATCGCAGATGACCGTAAGGCAAGCTTTGCCGCCATTCAGGAAAGTTGTCCCCTCGGAAGGGAAGCTCGGCAGGTCAGTTTTCCAGCGTTCGTCGTAGTAAAATTCGCCTCCAACGAATAAAAAGTCTTCCGGTTCCATCTTGCTCATCAACTACCCTTGCTGGATGTTCCTCTCATAAAAATCAGTCAATCTCAACCTTCCTAAATTGACCAGGAGAATAAAAAGAGGCTGTCCACAAAATTGACAGCCTCTTTTTATTCTCATGTGGCTACTTTTTTGCGATAAAGCCCTTGATGAGCCCAACGGTCGCGGTCAAAGCGCCGCCGCCAACGCCGCCGCCCAACAGGCTGACCAACATCGGAATGATGTCGGTGCCGCCAGTGGAAGCGCCCAACAGACCTGCCAACTGACCACCGCCAAAGCCGCCGATAAGGCCGATGATGGTATTGCCAAGTGGACCGAGGTCGAGGTTCTTGAGCAGTTTCGCGATGAGGTTACCGCCGGCTGCTCCGCCAACTAACTGCAAAATGAGGGGTAATAAATTGTCCATGATGCTCTTTTTTCATGTGAACGAATGATAGTTGGATTATACGACCATTTAAATATCCTGTTTTTTCGTTAGTATTCCTGCAGGATGACGCTATTCAGGCTTGTTGATTTCATCCACCAATGCCAGGATTTCCTGGTTGCTAGGGATATCGCTCATGATATGCCCATAGTGGACAAACCGCCGCAAACTGGCATGTGCGATTACCATCCCAATGTAGCTTGAGAACAACGCACCGGGCAGCGTGCGCAAACCGGTTTGTCAGGTAAGGATAAACAACGTGCAACCCCTCCTGGGCATATTTAAGCAGCTCGCTGCAATCCGGACAATGACCTTTTGGTGTCGTGCTTCGTCTTGAATCTTAATTCTCGCTTTCACCATGTTTAAAAGAACGCGCCTGAAACTTCAATTTTCAGGCACGTTATAACATTGTGAGCGATCAAATTGTTTCGAGGTAGCGCATGACTTCCCAGTCAGTCACTTTCGTGCGATATTCATTGATCTCAGCTTCCCGCGAAGCAATGAAGGTATCATACAGCATATCACCAAGCGCTTTTTTCATCAGCGGATCAGCTTTAAACTCAATCAAAGCGTCTTCCAGCGAGCCGGGCAAGGCACCGACCAACAATTGTTCACGTTCTTTTACGTTGAGTTCGTAGAGATTGACGTTGTTAACCGGTTCCGCGCATGTGACCGATCGGTCATCAACGGCTTCCAGAGCTGCAGTCAGCATCGAAGCAAACGCCAGGTAAGGATTGGCTGAGGGATCCGGGCAACGCAGCTCAATCCGCACCGCCTTCTTATTACCATTGTTTACCTGGGGAACGCGAATTAGCGCTGAGCGGTTCACCTGCGCCCAGGCGATATAGACTGGCGCTTCATATCCAGGCACCAGGCGTTTATATGAATTAATGGTCGGTGCCAGCACCATCGAAAGAGACCGTGCATGTTTCAGTTGACCAGCGATGAATTGCTTTGCCAGGTCAGATAGATGCATGGCGTTTTTCTCATCATAAAACAGGTTGTTGCCATCTTCGTCGTAAACGGACTGATGGCAGTGCATACCTGAACCAGCAGCTCCATAAATAGGCTTGGGCATGAAAGAGGCAATCACGCCGTGTTTTCCTGCAATTGCTTTGACAGCTGACTTAAAGGTCTGAACGTTATCGGCGGTCTTCAGCGCGTCATCAAACTGGAAGTCGATCTCGTGTTGTCCGAGCCCAACCTCATGATGCCCTACCTCAACTTTCAAACCCATCATATGTAGTGAGGAGATAATCTCGGTTCGAATATTGACTGCCTGGTCGTTTGCTGAAAAATCAAAATAACTGCCAACATCATAGGGGACAGGGTGGGTCTTTTCAGGACCATTCCGCAAAAAAAGGTAAAACTCCGGTTCCGGACCTATGTTATAGGTCCAACCTCGTTCCTCTTTGACCTTTTTTAATGCTGACTTGAGCCGTCCGCGGGGATCCCCTTCAAAGGGCGTGCCATTAGGGCGGTAGATATCGCACAAAACCCTCGCGCGCCGGTATTCCGGGTCAGACCACGGCAAGATGGCATAAGTGTCCGGGTCAACTTTGAGGTGCATATCACTTTCCTGGATGCGCGCAAAACCTTCCACAGATGAACCATCAAACCAAATTCCATCGTCCAATACCCCCTCGAGCCTGCCAACCGGACCATCCAGCGACTTGACCACGCCATTGACGTCGGTGAATTGATAGGATAGAAACGATACTCCATCATCTTTGACACGTTTTAATAAATCTTTGTTGTCCATTTTTTTCTCCTGATTAAATAGGTAAGTAATCCAGATTGAAAGACATGAATCAATCTGCTCACCAAGCAAACCCTTTGCCCCGGTTGTCACCACTCGGTATTAAGTTGCTTTTTTCAAGAAGAATGAAACCCGTGAGGGGCTCCGAAGGCTTCCGCTGATCTGTCCGATTTTCCCCGGCGTTCCGGGTTAGCATATCCCTCGCGGGATAGAACCTTCACCTCGTCATCTCACTGCTGAGATCCATACGCTATATCTTCGCTATACAATTGTCAATCCAAAAACATCCTTTCAGTAAAATATTTTACATCACAAAACTGAAAAATCAATACCTCATTTTTTGAGGGTGTTGAAAAACAAGTTCAAAATTGACGTTTTAGGCAAAATATGATTCAATTAGAGCAGACTAATCCCAACCCTGAG
>DDWY01000042.1:0-46414 GCA_002347705.1 Anaerolineaceae bacterium UBA2274
ATTTAACACCTGGCAGTGGTATGCCCACCAGGTAAGAGAAGTTCTCAACATCACCCCAAAGTTCTTCCTCTTCTACTACGGCATGTCTCACATTGCGGGAAATAAGCTGGATTCCGACAACAGTTTTGAGCAGATGGTTGATATCGCCCTGGCTCTTTCTGGAGAGTCAGGAAATGCTATCACTCTACCAGACACAGTTTTAGGTTGTTGCTTCTGGCTGTTGAGCGCCGCAGAGAGCGATCCTCACGGAAAAACTTCTTACTTTGACGCAGCCGGAAAACCAAAAGAAGCAGGTATCCCTGCCTATAAACAGAAAATAGAACAAAGTACCAAAAAGAACCAGGAATATGCAGTCTCAAGTCGACTGGCTGAGTGGATCTACCCAATTGACCACTACCTTCTGCTACCTTCCTATGATTGGGGTATTCCAGAAAACACACTCGATCGCATCCGACCAATCATCCGGGATGCGCGCCCCACCATAGGCTTTTCTGTCATCGAAGCGACAAATGCCCGCAAAGTTACTGTTTGGAACGAGAATGCGGCATTCACAGAGCATGATATCCAACTATTACGCGAGGCTGGTTGTTTGGTTGAAGAACAAATGGTCAACAGCATCGGCATCACTGTCTGAATGAGGAGAACAACATGAACAATTATTCCGCTTATACCAGTCACGTTCCGCTCAATACTGCTTTACCCAAAATTGTTGTCCTCGGTTTGGGTGGTGGAGGTTCGAATGCGATCAATCGGATGATAGAGAGCGGCATGCAAGGGGTAACCTTCATCGCTGCTAATACCGACGCGCAATCTCTGGCCAACAATCTGGCGCCTAATAAAATTCAGCTTGGGCCAAAATCCACCCGTGGTTTAGGGGCTGGCGGGTTGCCGGTGGTGGGTGAAAATGCGGCTGAAGAGAGCACGAAGGAATTAGCGAGTTTACTTCACGGCGCAGACATGGTCTTCCTGACAGCCGGCATGGGCGGTGGAACCGGCACCGGTTCCATACCGATAGCTGCCAAAGTAGCCAAAGCCTCTGGCGCGGTTACAATCGCCATTGTTACCAGACCTTTCTCATTCGAACTCGGACGCCGCCAGCGCAACGCGGAAGAAGGTCTTGCCAAATTGAAGGAATATACTGATACGCTGATCGTCATCCCCAACGATAAGCTGATCGAGATCGCCCCACGCGACCTTCCCTTGGAAATGGCATTTACACTTGCTGATGATGTCCTGCGCCAGGGTGTCCAGGGCATTTCAGAACTGATTACCGAAACCGGACTGATCAATGTTGATTTCTCCCATATCAAGAACATCATGACCCGTGGTGGTGGCGCCCTCTTGGCAATTGGCACCGGCAGTGGTCCAAATAAAGTTCAGCAGGCCATAGAAAAAGCGCTTCATCACCCACTGCTGGATGACATCGACCTATATACAGCTACCGGAATGATTGCCAACTTTACCGGAAGCAATGATATGTCGTTCAAGGACGTCACAGAAGCTCTGCACACACTCCAGCAAGCCACCGGCTCCCATGCTGACGTCATTCCTGGCATCATTACGGATCCACGCATGGAAGATCGTGTCCAGCTGATTCTAATTGTCACTGGCATCGGGCTTAAACCTGAACAATCTCTAAAAGGTGTTTTTGATAAAGAATCTGAACAATCAGATCTCAAAGAATCTTTCAAAGATTCCACTTATCACGAAAGTGAAACCCCTGCGCAGACAAATTTCAACGAAATTGGCTTATCAAGCTATGGAAACCAACCTAACACAACTGACAATTTGTCAGTACCAGCCTTTTTACGCAGAAGGCAGAATTACAAATAGGTCAGTCATGAAAGCAAGCGCCTTACAAAAAGTTTCAGAAAAGGTTTGTAAGAAGTACCCAAAACTGAGCGGAAAGCGTCCGAAAGTCATGGAGCAGTCTCCGGGACGCTACTTGCTTATTTATGCCTTTACTGATGAATTACCTGGCGGTAAGTCTATCCAACAACAAGTGCGAGTAGTTGCTGACGAAGAAGGAAATATCAACAAAATGTCCGTTTCGAGAGGATGATATGGAGAACTCTATCGCATCCCCGAACACTCCTCTTCTCTTAAAAGCGCCCAGGAGCAGTAAGCCTGCCAAAGTATCCTCTGTTGGCTACCAGGAAATCAGGCTATCCTTCGACACACAGCGAATTCAAAGTGCAAAACTGCCAGAATCCGTCGAGGCAATCATGCTGAACGCGTCCTATACCGAAGAGTTGAGCTTTCAACCGACTGTGCCCGTTAGAATGAAGCCAAGACTACCCGAGTTATCCCAGGGTGACACCCTTGCTAATCGCATTGGAGGTATGGATTTTCGAAAAACGCAGGCTTTGATGCTCTTTTCAATCTCAGCAATGGGGCTGATGATCGGCCTTTTGATCTCCTTTATCCTGTAATAGCTTACTTACACACGGAAGTGATAGAGCTTTTTACCAGCTCGACCACTTTTTCGTGTCTCCATTCAGGGTCTACAGCAAGAACTTGCAGTTTCTCAGTGTGTGAGACTTTTTCTCCGGGTCGTAATTCTGTCCAGGGGCTCAAGCCCTCCAATTCAAGCATGTAGCTATCAAAGTACACCTCAACATTGCTTCCCAGATCAGGAAAATCAGAGGCATTGACATCTTCCCGCTGAAAATCAAAGGTTTTGATTACCAGGGAATCACCCAGCCTATATGCCAGCCACGGATTGTTGAGATAGGCCCCAACTTTCTGTTTTGAAAGCGCCCGATCCTGGTGGAATTCGATCCAATCTGGACCCCAAACAAAAGATGGGTCGGAAAAACTTGTATAGTCCCACAAGTTTATCTGAAAACTTGCGCACAATGCGTCGGTGGCTGAGGGCGCTTTTGGGATGGGCAGATAGCCTACCCCTCCAGGGGTGAATGTCGTAATTCCCCACGAAGCCGTCCTGATCGGTTTATCGCTCAAATTTCGGATCTGGTTTACCAACTCAAAACCTTGTCCATTTGTGGCTACGCGCATTGTTATTGATTTTTCGATTTCAGGCGTCAGTTTCACTTTCAAACAAAGCGCGTTTTCCGATAGTATCTCCACAGCTACTGCGTCGTTGTCCGGTATGTAGGATTTCACAGGGTCTTCCGGTGCATGCCACACGCGATGACCTCCATAGAGACGCCAGCCATTCCCTCCGGTCTTACCAACCTGGTTTTCAAACAGCTTCAGAAGGTTCTCGCCATCACCCCGACTTAAATGCACAATCCGCGGACCAATATCAGCTGTGGCAATCATCTTGCAATCACCATTTTCAATTTGGTAACAATTTTGCCATCCCTTATAAGCTAATCGTTTCATTTAACCTCTTAACAGCTATCGTATTCGCAAAAGTTTTCATGTATAATTTACCCACAATCACGATAGAAGAGGAATTTATGGGTTCAGGTAATTATACTGCCTGGAAGACGTACTGGGCGAATCTCGAAATCAAAACTGCAGATCTTCAACTGTTGGCAAATCACTTGTTTGAAAAAGAAGAACCATTGAATATCGATGGACTTCTCCAGGTTTTGATCGACAATCGTTTGAAAGAACGAGAAGCAGAGAGAAAATCGAAACTTGAGGCTATTGGAGAGATTTATCTCCCTGCCAATGCCTACGAGCTCGGTGCAAAAGTTCGTTTTCCTGAATTGGACTGGATGCAGGGCACTGTCATTTCCAACCGCCCAGGTGAAAACATAGCCATCGGTGAATTTACTGTAACCGAAGTGGAATTTGAAGACGGTAATCGGCAATTTTTTGCTACCAACCTTTCTGACCATGCTCTGAACACCAAGGTTTACAAAAACCAGGATGATGTCCCTGAAGATTCGCGCGAGATCAACAACCTCTTTGCTCCTGCTTTAAAAAACAAGCTCCGCAAGGCGCTTCAAAAGCAATCAGAACTGGTTCGCATCGCGGAAACCTGGTTCCCACGCTCCTTATTGATCGACATCAGCAAAGGACATCTCAACCTGGCTGAAGCCATTCTCGACGCGCACGAAGGCGGGCCCCTGGGAATTGAACCATTAATGAAAGAACTCGAGCTCATCCCCGAACCACAAACAAAAGAACTGCTTGAATTCTCCCTAAATTACGCCCTACAAGAAGATCCCAGGTTCGATGAAGTTGGGACAACAGGTGAGATAGCCTGGTTCTTGAAGCGCCTCGAGCCTGAATCGGTCCTTGAGCCGCCTATTTACATCCGCTCAAATACGCTTGCGCCCCTTGCGGATGAGCTTGATGAGGATGATTTCAAGCTGCTCTACGACCTTGACGACGAATTGTCTTTCACTAATGATGAAATCGATGAGGTTGACCGCGTTAATTCGATCACATTCACCCTCACTTATCCTCATTGGCGCAGCGGCAGCATTCCCGTGACGCCAAATACCAACCGCGTTTTACCATCGGCGCTTGAATCAGAAAACGTCAAAATCAGTTTCGTTGACCAGCAATCCGAGCAGACAATTTCAGCCTGGCTGGTCAGATCTCACAACTATGTCGTTGGCTTGAAAGAATGGTTTGACGCACAAAACCTCATACCTGGCAGCAATATTGAAATCAGCACCACCAAGCACCCGGGTACCTTGCTGATATCAGCAGAGAAAAAGCGGTCCAACAAAGAATGGATCAAAACTGTTCTGGTTGGAGCAGATGGTGGATTGGTATTTGCCCTTCTCCGGCAGCCAATTTATGCCGGCTTTAACGAACGAATGGCAATTGCCATCACAGACCCTGAGGGGGTTGACAAAATCTGGAAAGATCGAGCAGGTAGGAGTGTCCCACTCAAATCAGACGTTTTCCGAATGATGAATGAACTTTCAAAACTGAACAGTCAGCATCATGTTCACTTTATTGACCTCTATGCTGCTGTCAATGTCATCAGGCGCACACCACCCATGGAGTTGCTCGAAGCTCTTTCGACCAATCCCGAAATCGTTCATGTTGGTGATCATTACTATCACCTGGCAGATCAAGGAAAGGAATAATCTGGATGCTGAGCAAATCTAGTCTCATAAAACCTGGCCTGACTACGAAATTCCGGGTGGACCTTGAATGGTGGAAATTACAGGATCGAAACTGGCGCAATTCTTTGGCTTCGTTTTTGTGCCCAGAGCATCAGGAACTCTTCGCGCAGGCCACAGATGCACAGGAGATGGATCTGATCAATCCCGAAACTGGTGAAGTAACACGTGGTGATGGTCTTGTGCATATCCTGATAGAGCACTGTGCCAAACAGGAAGGTTTTATTTCTCCGAATGCCCCCCTGGTGGACTCCGTTTTCAAGGTTTTTATCATCAACGGTAATCAGCCTCTTAACGCGATCGAGTTAGCTGAAAGAATTGGAAAACCTGCTGATACCATTCTGCGCACAATCGGCACCACACGGGTCTATAAAGGCATTCGCCCGGTTTGAGCCAGCCAGAAAAAGCAGTATAATCAAAAGTCCTTTGCTCCTGTAGCTCAATGGATAGAGCACCAGTCTTCTAAACTGTCGGTTGCGCGTTCGAGTCGCGCCAGGGGCATTTTTTTGTTACAAAACCTTATATTTTCTAGCTTTGCTGAATAAGGTTTGGGGGATAATTTAGTTGATTTAGTAGAAAGGAAAACTTTGAACTTATTAAAAAGATGGCTTGTGTTTATGTTGGCTCTATTTGTAGCCGCCTGGTTGATCCCTGGAATTCAAGTCGAAAGCGACGCGTGGGTCGTATATGCCATCACAGCCGCAATCCTTGCGCTATTGAATGCGATACTTCTGCCCATTCTGAAGACGCTTTCCTGTGGTTGCATCATTCTCACCCTGGGTTTGTTTAGTCTGGTCCTTAATGCTGCAATGTTCATGCTTTCGTCTTATCTGGCACAGACCTGGTTCAACGCCGGATACATTGTCACAGATTTTTGGTCTGCTTTGCTTGGCTCGCTCATCGTAAGTGTTGTGTCAATGCTTTTCTCCTCCGACAAAGAAGAAGAAAGGTGACACCGATTGAAGTCTCTACGGGTAACAAATCAAAAAACTGTCCGAACGGGCAGTTTTTTGATTTTTGTTTGCATAATTTTCAACCTGTGATAAAATACCGTTTGTTAAATCAGGAATAAGCCTGATATCAACCTTCCACTCCTGCCCGCCAATGGCTTAAAGCAGGAGCAAACCCGAGGAAAGGAGCCTCGACACGTATGCACAATTATGAACTCATTTTTATTCTCCAGGCGGATCTGGAAGAAGCATCTCTAAACACTGCTGTGGATAATGTGGAAACCCTCATTAAAAACAACGGTGGTGAGATCGCCAAGATTGATCGCTGGGGCAAGCGAAAACTGGCTTACCCCATTAATAAAACCAATGAAGGCTACTATGTACTTGTAGACTTCACCTACCAACCCGATGAAGTTGCCGGCCTCAAACGAACTTTAGGCTACAACGAACAGGTTCTGCGGTACATTGTTGTCCGCAAAGCATAACAGGAGATAACATGACTGAAAGTAGATCCTCAGAACGCGGTGAACGCTCCCACAACGGTGAACACAGCGAGCGTCCTCGCCGCTATGTTTCCCGTCCAAAGTTTTGTCAGTTCTGTTCTGACAAGAACCTGGTCATTGATTACAAAAACGTTGAGATGATGTCACGCTACATCAATGAAACCGGAAAGATCCGTCCTCGTCGACAGACTGGTGCTTGCGCTAAACATCAGCGTCAGATTGCCACAGCTATCAAAAATGCCCGCCACATCGCCTTACTTCCTTTCGAGGGTGATTTCTGGTCCGAAAACAATTAGGCAGGGTGATCAAGTATGGCAAAGAAAACAGAGAGCCCAAAGCTTGTCACCCGAAAGCACGTTGCCCGTAAGGAACGCGAAGCAAAACAGATCAAGTCTGCTTTAATTGCGACTGGTGTAGTCATCGGACTGGCATTAATTTTATTAGCCTATGTCCTGGTTGACAGCTTCATCGTTCAGCCCAATATAGCTGTTGCGCGTGTCGGCGACGCCGAAATTAAAGCAGGTGATTTTAAGTCCAATGTGATTTATTCCCGCCTGAACATGCTCTCCACCGCCAACAATTATGCCTATTACGCCCAACTCTTCGGGGATTCGGGCAGTCAGTTTAAGTCTGCTGGCATTGAATTGGTTGCTCAGCTAAATAATACTGAACTCATGGGCGAAAATGTGCTTAACCAAATGATTGATGACCAACTCATTCGTGAAGAAGCTGCCAAACGCGGTATCACAGTCTCTGATGATGAAATCCAGGAGGCACTGCAGGCATCTTTCGCTTTCTATCCGATGGGCACAAAAACGCCGACCATCACTCCAACAACCGTCAACACACCCACTTGGTCGAGTGAGCAATTTGCCTTGATCAATCCTACTGAAACTGCAACTCCTGAGCCAACTTCCACTGCGACACCTGAAGGTTGGGAACCAACTGCTGAAGCCACTGCAATCGTTGAGACTGAAGTAGTTCCAGAAGAGTCCACTCCAACAACAGGACCAACCGCCACAGAGATCCCAACTGTCACCCCCACACCGACAGTATATACAACAAAACTCTATGGCAAGGAATTGGGAAATTACCTCGATGAGGTAAAAGCTTATGGAATCACTCGTAAGCAAATTGAGGAAATATTCCGTGCTGATCTTCTCCGCACAAAATTGTTGGAAGAAATCACCAAAGACATGCTTCCTCAGGAAGAGCAGGTTTGGGTAAGGCACATTCTCGTGGATACACAGGACCTGGCACAGGAAGTTATCGAAAAACTAAATAATGGCGAGGATTGGGCAGCATTAGCAGCCGAATACTCTACAGACACCTCAAACAAAGACAACGGTGGAGACCTCGGCTGGATCGGTGAAAATGATGGCTACGTTGAGGCTTTCAAAATTGCCGCTTTTCAATTGTATGAAGCTGGTGAAATCAGTGAGCCTGTCGAAACGTCATTTGGCTGGCATGTAATCCAGCTGGTCACAAGAGCCACCAACAATATCGACGCCACGAAGTTCCAGCAGAACAAACAGATTTTCTTTGACAATTGGCTCTTAGAACTGCGGAATTCTCGCACTGATATTCAAATAGAAGAAATCTGGAAAACATTAACCCCCAGCACACCAGCGGTTCCAACTGAGCTGATTAACTTTTTCTTCAGCCAGTAATTACTAAGCCAAATTCAAAAATGACCGGTATTTTTGATACCGGTCATTTTTTACCTCACATAGTTCTCGTCAACTTCTTCGAGTTTGAGGGAAATGATCTGGCTCGAGGAATCCTTCCCCATCGTGACACCATAGATCACATCCGCGGCTGACACCGTGTTGCGATTGTGAGTGATCAAAACGAATTGGGTGTCCTTCGATAAGTCCCTCAAGAGGTCAAGAAAACGCCCAACATTTGATTCGTCCAGCATCGCATCCACCTCATCCAGAACGCAGAAGGGTGTAGGTGAAACCCGCAGCAAAGCAAACACCAGGGCAACTGCTGTCAGGCTGCGTTCACCCCCCGAGAGCAATACCAAACCTTGTTCGCGCTTACCCGGCAGCCTTGCTTCAATTTCGATGCCGCCTTCAATTGGAGAATCTTCATCCGAAAGCAAGAGTCGGGCAGAGCCTCCGTTAAACAAGCGGGCAAACATAGCCGTAAACTCAACGCTGACTGCTTTAAAAGTCTTCAGGAATTCTTCCCGCATGATTGTGTCCAGTTCCTTGATCAGCTTTTCGATGTCCTGAATCGCTTCCTTTAGGTCAGTTGTCTGAACACTAAGGCTTTCATAACGTTCTTTTACCTCGTGGAATTCAACCTCAGCTTCGAGGTTTACTGAGCCTATACGCCGGATCTGATTCTTCTGCTGTTTGATAGTCTCTTCGATCCCATCAGGCAATTCCTTGATGACAGGTAATGACTCAATTACCAAGTCCGGGAATGGCAAGGGAGTGGATTTGGAAAATTCATTCTTGTATTCAAGTTCAATCAAGCCAAAATCATCTTCGATACGGCTCCGCAATGCTTGCAAACGCTCCTGCTGGTGCACCATTTCAAGCTTGAAATGCACGACCAGCCGCTCTTTGTTAGAAAGTTCCTTTTGGTTTTCACTGTCTTGCCGCGAGATTTGGCGGTTCATCTCTTCGATCATCTGCAGCTCAGATCTTAACGGATCCAGTTGTTCCCTTTGAATAGAATCGGCCTGCTCAGTCTTTTGATTTACCAGCCCCCAGCCTTGGCCTATTTCTTTTTCAAACCCCTCCAATGACGCTTCGAGAGCTCTCAAACGATCCTGATAGAGCAATAATTGCTTCTTGTCATTCTCAAGCCGCTCTCTCGCAGAGCTCACGTTGGCTTTGCTATGCAGAAGAGCCTGCGTCAGAACCTGCTTTTCCGTCTGGAGATAGTGCACCTGTCCTTCCAACTCGATGGGATTGAAAGCTTCTTTTTTCGCCCTGATATTCTGTATCTCTGCTTGCAGCTGCTCGCTTTCTAGCTGGTTTGTTTTTTCCTTACTGCTAATTTCATCAAGCTGCTGCGTAAGCTGGGTTTGCTGTGTCGCGCCGGTCTTCATTTGCTGGTCTAACCAGTTCTGCTGTCCAACAAGCTTGTCCAACTCCAGCTGCAAAGTGTTTAAGGCTTTGCGGCTTTGCTGAAGTTTCGCAGTCTCGTTCTGTCGCTGTTCTAACAAACCTTGCAGCCGGGTTTCAAGCTTGCCAATTTCATTCTTACCGTGCTGTTCAAGTTCACGTGCTTTCTTCAGTGAAACTTCAATGCTATCTAATTCCTGCTGCAAGGACTTTGTCACACGGGAATAGCTGACTTTCCCAGCCCCATTTGTCTTTCCCAACAGTGCCATGCCATTCTTGAGCAGCACATCACCATTCAAAGTCACAAAGTTTGCGTCTTTTGATTTTCCCCATAAGTTGAGCGCATCATCCATATCATTGACAACCAGGTAATTGCCAAGCAACTGATCGATGGTTTGTTGTAAGCGCGTCTCCGTTTTCACAAGTTCCGCGGCATTCCCGATCACACGCGGATCATCCAGAGTGATTTTTACGCTGTGGCCTTTCGCAGCCAATTCCCCAATTACCGCAAAACGTTCCTGCGCTTTACCGGAAAGGTCTCTCATCACGGCTTGATCGAGTTCGCCTTTCACTACCAACACATCAACAGCTTCTCCCAAAGCAGCATTAATCGCACTTTCATACGCTTCCGGAACATCCAGTTTTGTCACCAGATCCGTGACCTCACGTTGAAAAGCTTTCCCCCTGGCTGCCTTCAATACGCCTTTGGCGCCTTCAGAAAACCCTTCCAGGCTTTCACGACTCTGCCGCATCAACTCCAGTCGGTTTACAATGCGATTCTTTTCCAGATTTAAGGAATTTAACTGACTATTGATTTCATCCAAGGATTTTCCCAGTTTGGTTTTATCAGATCCCTGCTTTTCGATATCTCCCTCCAGAATAGCAATCGACTGCTCCTGCGCGGAAATCGAATTTGTAAGCGCGCTCAATTGGTTTTCCAACCGGGCTTTTTGGTCCGATACTTCCACCAATTTTTTCTGGCTGGTTTCAATCGATCTTTTTAGATCTTGAAGACGATAAGTAAATTCTTGCTTTCTGGCACGTAAAATTGCCACATTTTTCTCAGATTCAAGTTGTTTTGAACTAAGATATCTCTCCTGTTTCTCCAGAGCGTCTTTTTGGGCTTTTATTGCTTCATAATCTTTATTGCTCGCATTGAAACGCTCGATTAATGTCGCTAAATCCAGTTCCTGGCGGGTCTGTTCGGCTAAAAGGCTTTCAAGATTCTTTTCTTCGGCCAGAATAGTTTCCTCTAAATTTCCAGAATCCATCACCAGTTGACTTCGAGATTCTTCTGCTGACCGCTTTCTGGAATCAAGAACTGCGATCGCCTGGTTCTTTTGCTGGATCTCATCCCGCAGCACTCTTAACGAGTTCATCAATTCATCAATTGTGTTTCTTTTCAGATCAACGTCCTGGCGCAGGCTCTCAATCCGCTCCCGGTCTCCGTCAAGGGCAATTTTGGACTCTTCTGAAGCTGCTTCTGCCTCCGCAAGTGCTTGCTGAATCTTTTCAAGCTGACTCTGGGCGGTCATCCACTGGTAGCCATACCACTCCCGTAGATTGTTTTTGAGGTTTTCCTGAACAAGCTTATACTCACCCACCCTGGCAGATTGTCTTTCCAGGCTGCGCAGTCTTGGACGTATCTCGTCAATGATGTCAGACACACGTTCCAGGTTACGCTCGGTTGCTGCCAGCCGGCGCAGAGCCTCTTCCTTTCGGGAGCGATGAAGACCGATACCAGCTGCTTCCTCAAAGAGTTTTCTCCGTTCATCCGGTCGGATTGATAGTGCGAGGTCAACCAAACCCTGACCAATAATCGTATATGTTCGATCAGCAAGCCCGGTTTTTGCCAGCAGCTCGTGGAAATCCTTGAGCCTCACTCTCTGATTATTCAGCAGGTACTCATTCTGACCATCTCTATAAGCGCGTCTTGTAAGCGTTACTTCCGAGTAATCTATCGGCAGCCAGTTGCTTTGATTATCAAACGTGATCGATACCGACGCCATACCAGCTCTGGATCTGTTTTCTGATCCGGAGTAAATCATGTCTTCAGTTCTTTTGGCACGCAGCATTGTATAGGATTGTTCACCCAGAACCCAACGGATCGCATCTGCGACATTGGATTTACCCGAGCCGTTTGGCCCGACAATGGCTGTGATTTGGGCTGGAAAAACAAGGTTTGTCTCCTTTGCAAAGGTTTTGTACCCATGCAATTCAAGAGAGGCTAACTTGGTTTGTGTCATCTTCTTATAATTCCTAACACTTTCATACTTTGATATGCGGCGCGTTTTTCAGCCATCTGTTTATTCGTGCCTGAGCCGCGTGCTATTTCTTTACCGTTAATGTAAGCGCTAACCTCAAATTCCTTGGCGTGGTCAGGACCAGTTTCATTTACTAAAACATAAGTCGGCGAAGCGAAGCCCTTTGCCTGCGCCCATTCCTGAAGCCGGCTTTTTACATCCTCTTCCGTGTGATTCTCCAGGATCTTATCAGATTCCTGTTCAAGCAGTGGATGAACAAAATTGCGCACAGTTTCGATGTCAGTACTCAAATACATCGCGGCAATCAACGCCTCAAAAGCGTCACACAAGATCGCGTCGCGATCCCTTCCGCCGGCAAGTTCTTCCCCTTTTCCTAAGAACAGGGCTGGTCCAATTCCAATCTGGCGTGCAAATTGAGAAAGCTGGTGCGTGTGAACCAAAGCGGATCGCACCTTTGTCAGGAATCCTTCTCTTTTCTCAGGAAAACTTTGGTAGAGCCATTCTGCAACCAGGAAACCCAGAATCGAGTCGCCCAGAAATTCTAAACGTTCGTTATCCTCTACCACGTCGCGACTTTCGTTTACGTAGGACCTGTGAGTCAGAGCCCTGATAAGATAGAAATCTTCTGTGAAATTTTCTGGTAAGTTTTGTATTAGTTCTTTAGCGGCAGCCGTGTTTAACATTTATCCTCCAGCAGAACTGCCGATTCGTTTAACATCAAACACATTGAGGTCAAACGGTTCCCCAGTTCCACTCACATCTTTGATTTTAACCCACTTCCACTTAATATGAGAACTGACTTTCCGAAAGTCTTTTTAACGTTCCTGCTGGCAGCCAGAACCATGGCTGAAGTTGGTTCAACATACAAACCCGCTTGGATAAGCAATCGATGAGCTTCCGCAATTTCCAATTCTGTTACAGTCACAAGCTGATCTGTGCCCGGTTCCAAATAACCAAGTATTTCTTCCATCCTTGCGGGGGATTCAACCATCGTGCCCTCAGCCAGACTGCTGCCCTTTCCGCCAGCGAACGGTTTTCCGTGCCACGCGGACACTATTGGCGCGCAAACTTCGGGTTGAACACCGATCATCCTTGGTCGTCTTGAGGCTAATCCAGCCTGTAGCAGCGCGTCAAAGCCCATTAACACACCAGTGAACAAAGACCCATGCCCAATCGGACAAAATACAGTTCCTGGCATTTCACCAAGGGTTTCGAATATTTCGTACGCGATCGTCGCGATTCCGGCCATCCCAAAAGGCTGAGCGGCATGGCTGGCGTAGGGCAGTCCCTCCCTGCGAACCGCTTCAAGAGCCGCTTTGTGGGCATTCTCGCGTGGACCATCCACCAGGATTACTTCCGCACCGCAAACTTCAATTTGCCGGCGTTTTGGACCGCTTGTGCCACTGGGGATGTAAATTCTGGTATGAATACCAAACGCTGAGGCATAGAGAGCCAAAGACCCTCCAGCATTTCCAGAAGAATCCTCAATTACGTTTTCCAGACCACGACCTCTCAACACACTGGTAAGAACCGCTGTTGCCCGATCCTTGAAAGACCCGCTCGGGTTGAGGTTTTCCATTTTAGCCCAAAACTTTGTCCCCAGGATTTTTACCGGAACAAGCGGTGTGTTGCCTTCCCCCAGGTAACTTGCCGGATAACTGGCAGGTAATCCAAAGGACTCCCTAAACTTCCAAATGCCCTGTGTTTTAGCAGACACTAAAGCAGGTTTGGTAAAAGTGAGGTCCCGCAAAGTAAAAACTCCACCACAATTGGGACATTGATGGGGCAAGCCAGTTTTCGGGTATGGTTTTGAACAGTTTCTGCAAACAATTTCTGTCATGTCTTCATCCTTTACCAATCACTTTCTTAAGTGTACAACAAAACCGATGCACTCAGACTATAATTAGACCATGCTAGGTTCATGGATTCGCGAAACAGACGATTATGAAATTGAGACCGAGCTATACTCGGGGCCTCTTGACCTGCTTTTGGATTTAATTCAGAAGTCAGAGCTTGATATTACAAAAATTGCCCTCGCACAAGTGACGGATCAATTTCTGGTCTATGTTCGCAAAAACGAAAATGCCGGTCCCGACTACATCTCGGAATTTATGGTGATTGCATCAAAACTGGTGCAGATTAAATCTGAGGCTATGCTGCCCAGACCTCCCCTTCGGGAACCTGATGAAGAAGACCTCGGAGAAGTCCTTGCCAGGCAACTTAGGATTTATCGTGAGATCAAGAACACAACTGCCTGGCTCAGTTCGCGGCTCGATCAAAACCTGCGCTCTCATTTGCATGTTCCAAGATCCTATCCTGTCAATGTTCAACTGGACCTCACCGGCATTGATCTTACAGATCTGATCGTCGCTCTTGAAAATCTTGCCAACCAGGAAAGCCCAATCATAGAAGGCTCCTCCATCAGGATCCCAAAAATGACCCTGAGAAATAAAGTCCAGGATATTGTACGGATCCTGAAGGATAGGGGAACCGCCAGCTTTTCAGGATTGCTTGGGGAGAATCCGGAAAGGATCCAGATTATTGTCGTTTTTCTGGCTATTCTTGAACTTGTCAAACAGAACTTAATTAACACAGATCAACCTGATCTGTTTGGTGATATTATTTTGAATCCCAGCGAAAAATTGTTTGGTACCCTTGAGGAAGAACTGGCACTCGGCGAGGAACTTTAGCAAGAAATTCTACAAAAAAATTCTACAAGTAGCTTTTGAGCGCCATCAATACGTTATAATAAGTGTGAGGTATACATGTCCGATAGCACAACACAATTACCAAAATCCATTGACAGCGAAAAAGTTGAGCAAACAGATGCTCAAACTGATGTAAGCAATCAGAAAAAATCGAAGCTTGCTGTTGTAATTATTGTGTTAATTTTGTTGGGTTTAATCGTTGGTTTGTTCTTCCTTGCGAGAGCAGACGGGCAGGTGGTGAGCCAGGTACGTGACATTTTTATCATCCTGATGGCCTTGATGATGGTTGTAATTGGCGCGGCATTGGTGCTATTGATTATTCAAATTGCGAATCTAACTAACCTGCTGCAGCACGAAATCAAGCCCATTCTGCACTCAACGACTGATACGGTCAACACGCTGAAAGGCACTGTCCGGTTCTTAAGTGATAACGTTAGTGAACCAGTGATCAAGCTAAACGAATCGCTGGCAAGCATTCGAAAATTTGTTGATATTTTTCACTTAAAAAGATAAAGAAAAGAGGAGTTTAATATGTCTGATAAAAGCAATTTTGGATCATTCTTGATGGGTTTCACCGTCGGCGCCCTTGCAGGCGCAATCGCATCCCTTTTGATGGCACCCCAAACTGGTGAAGAAACTCGCCAGGTGATTAAAGAAAAAGCCATCGAACTGAAGGAAAAAAGCGCTGAGACCTACGAGGAGACCAAACACAAGGCTGAAATAGCCTACAAAGACGCCCTTGCCAAAGCTGATGAGCTGGCAAAAGTTACCAAGGAAAAAGCTGCCGAGTTGGGTCACAGCACAAAAGTAAAGGTCGAAAAGCTGGCTGATGAAGCTGCCGATGCGGCGGAAGAAGTTGCCAGCGAAGTCCAGGACTGACCACTGGAAGGCAAAAACTGATTATTACAAAAAAACAGCCAGACGAAATATCTGGCTGTTTATTTTTATGCTTTCTAAGCGACGGGCTTATTTTAAGCCCATGAGGGTAGGTGCTGACCCACGCACATCGCCGAACATTTTCCATCTTGACTTTAGAGAATGGGCGTGATAAACTATGCTTCGCTCTGGGGGCGTGGTGTAGTGGTTCAACATGCGGCCCTGTCAAGGCCGAGACCGCGGGTTCAAATCCCGTCGCTCCCGCCAGAAAAAAACTGCCTCACGGCAGTTTTTTTATTTACTCAGTAATGCCAAATTCCCTGGCCCTATCCTCTAAGAGTTTCTGATTTTTAGCGAGATCCATTGGATATGTCAGATAGAAACCGCTAAATAGAATAGCGCAGATGATCCACGGGAAAGGAATGGTCCAGAGCATGGCTGTGTGCAAATCAATCCGGTCGGCGATGATGCCAAAAATCAAAGCCACGATCGCAGCAAAACCACTTTCTATAAAAGTTGTCATGGCAAAAGCAGTTGAGCGCAGTTCTGGCGGAACCACCGCAGACATCATTGGCTCTTTGGAGCCCTTCCCAGGCCAGCTGATAAACAAGGCGGTCACAAAACTCAAGATCGTTAGAGGCAGGATTTCCCAATTATCTGTTTTCAAAAAGAGAAACAGGGTAAAAGGTATGCCAATAGTGACAGAGATTTGCCCAATGATCGTCCTGCCATACCTGGGACTTTTCTTGTCAGCCCAATCGCCAAGAAAGCCACCGATCACATTGCTGATAGCCGTACCAACGATCATAGCCCCGAAGACCATCGGCGCCACTTGGGTGGATAGTCCTCGTTCTTCGACTAGCCATAAGATGAGAAATGCGCCCATTATTACCCACGGCATTGAACCAGCCAAGCCTTGCAAAATAGCGACTCGAATGGTTGGAATGGAGAGAACTTTTTTGATATCACTAATCTGTGCGATATATTTCTGAGAGTCCTCTAAGGTCAGTTGACCTTTCATTTCTGGTTCAGCCTCACCTCTCAGAGGTTCGTCTACAAAAAGAAATATGACAATGCCGGAAAGAATACTGGCAATCCCCAAAATTACAAATCCATAACGCCAGGTCTCAGGTGTGGCCAGTCTTCCAAGCCCAACCGTGAAGATGATGATACCGAGTACCCCGACAGATTCCAATAGCCCGAGCATCCTGCCGCGGATCCTTGGCGCAAAGGTGTCAGCCATGATCGAGAAAGTAGCCGGCATCAAACAACCCAACCCTATACCGGAGATCACCCGCACAGCCAGCAATTGACTGAAGTTTTGCGTCAGGCCAACCGCGATCGTCCACAGTCCCCAAAATCCGGTGCCCCAGAAAAGTACCGTCTTGCGGGAATGACGGTCTGCCAGGTATCCCCAAAAAGGCGAACTGAGGGATTGAAGCAGGCTGCGGATAAACGTGATCCATGAGAGGTTTCGAAAGCTCAAACCCCAAAGTTGCCTTAATACCGGACTGAAAATTGACATTGCCTGTGCTTCGCCCTGATCAACGAAATATCCCAGCGACAGGGCGAATAAGGTCTTCCACTTTGCGCGTTTTACAACTGGCGTTTGAGCAACCTCGGTTTCTATGACATCCATATAATCCTCCTCAGATTTGATTCCCTAATTTTACACGTTACTTCGCAAAAAACGGAATTTAGAGTTAAACTAAAACATTAAAACCGTTCGGAGGAACAATGATCCAGGCTATTCACCCCACACCCACCCCCAAGGCCAATCCTGCTGCCATCATTCATGAGGGCGATGCCCGGTTCACAATCCTGGCAAATCGGCTGATTCGCATGGAATTTGACCCGCAGAAAAAGTTTGAGGATCACGCCAGCCAGGTGTTCTTGTATCGTGAGCAGTGGGTTCCCTCCTTCAATTCCTGGAGGCAGGATGGATGGCTTCACATTGAAACCGATAACCTCCATCTCCAATTTAAAGAAAAAGGACGCTTTCACTGGCGCGACCTGCACATTACGCTTAAACAGACTGGTCAAACCTGGCAATACAGCTATCCAGACCAAAGCAACCTGGGCGGTACCATCCGAACTTTAGATAGTGCTGATGGTCGCCTTAGCCTGCCAGACGGTTTGATTTCACGCAGTGGATGGGCAGTGGTGGATGACAGCCATAGCCTGATTTTTGACGAGGACGAGTGGCTCCAACCCAGGGAAACATCTCCAGAAAAGCGGGATCTTTACTTTTTTGGCTACGCGCAAGATTACCTGGCTGCAATTACCGATTACCAGCGTGTTTCCGGCAAGCCCGCTCTTCTGCCGCGTTGGGCGCTCGGAAACTGGTGGAGCCGCTATTGGGCATATTCAGACCAGGAACTGCTGGAGCTCATGGACACCTTCACGCAGCTTCACATTCCCCTCTCGGTCTGCATCGTCGACATGGATTGGCACATCACTAAAACCGGCAACTCCAGCTCAGGTTGGACTGGCTACACCTGGAACAGAGACCTCTTTCCTGAGCCAGAGCAGTTTATTGATGAACTCCACCGACGCGGCTTGAAAACCGCCCTGAATCTCCACCCCGCCGAAGGCGTCCATCCCCATGAAGAAGCATATTTCGCCATGGCATCCGCGCTTGGGCAGGACCCTTCCGAAGGCAAGCCAGTTCCTTTTGACATCGCTAATCGCTCCTTCACGGAAGCTTATTTCAAGGTTCTCCACCACCCACTGGAGGATCAAGGCGTTGATTTCTGGTGGATGGACTGGCAGCAGGGTACGCAATCAGCAACAGCGGGTTTGGATCCCTTATTCTGGCTCAACCACCTGCACTACTTTGACCTCGGCCGCAAAAAACAAAAACGTCCCTTTATCTTCTCCCGCTGGCCAGGCCTGGGCGGGCATCGCTACCCAATCGGCTTCTCGGGGGATACGATCGTCTCTTGGGAAAGTCTGGCATTTCAACCGGAGATGACCGCGACAGCCGCAAATGTTGCTTATGGTTGGTGGAGCCACGACATCGGTGGTCACTGTGAGGGGGTTGAAGATCCCGAGCTTTACACCCGTTGGGTCCAATTTGGCGTTTTCAGCCCGATTTTCAGGCTTCATTCCACCAACAACGCGTTCATCGACAGGCGACCCTGGGCTTTTGGTAAAGATGTTTTGGACAATGCCCGCTCCGCGATGCAGCTTCGGCATGCATTGCTGCCATTGATCTACACCGCTAACTGGCTCAACGCCAGGCAGGGAGAGCCGCTGATCCTGCCAATGTATTATTCCTATCCAAATGAGGAAGCCGCTTATCAAGCCCCCAATCAATATACCTTCGCCCGTCAGCTGCTGGTCTCACCCATCACCCAGGCAGCAGATCCAAGTACCAAGCTAACGCGTCATGCAATCTGGCTTCCTGCCGGGCAGTGGTTTGACTTCTTCACCGCTGAAGCTTATGAAGGTGGGCAATGGCTGACCCTTTACGCAGACCAAAGCCAGACCCCGGTCTTTGCTAAAGCTGGTGCGATCGTCCCATTGGATGCGGAAGCCCCTGCAAACGGGGTTAGACTGCCATCCCGCCTCCAAGTTAAGTTCTTTGCCGGCGCAGATGGAAGTTATCAGCTCTACGAAGATGACGGGGAGACTCAGTCCTATCTGGATGGCAATTTCGCCATAACCAACTTCTCGCAGAGCCTGAGCGGTGAAACACTTGAACTGAAAAAATCCGGCGTGGAAGGAAAACCAGATTCAATTGAAGGTTTCCCGAAAGTACGGGATTACGACTTTAAAGTTATCGGGGTCAGTCTCCCAGCAGAGATCAAGGTAAGTGGTTTTGGAATAGATATGGCTTTTGAAAGTACATACGATGAATCCCGCAAATCTTTGGTGATCAGTGTAGCTGATGTGCCGGCTGATCAGGAACTTTCAGTTCACCTCACCGGCATGCAATTGGAATCATTCCAATCCACCCCACTCTCCCGTCTTACGAGAATGATGCATTATTTCCGCGTTTCGACCCTGGCGAAAGGATTATTCATGCAGAAGCTGCCCTTGCTGCTCACCAATCCCGCCGCCATTTTTGAAATCTCAAACCATTTCACAAAATCGCAATTGCTGGCAATCTATGAAGCTATCGTCCCAACAAGCGCTAACAAACCATTGGGTGATTCCGGTTCAGCTTTTGAGACGATGATGATTGAAATGCGAAAATTGCTGATGTAGACAGGCAGCTAAAATCATTATTCCTGAACCTGTTCCTCACCAGCTTCCACATCGATGACTTCTTCAGGCGGATGGAGCATACTTTTTTCTGCCTGCTCATACATCACAGGTTGGTCCAGCATGGCTTCATTCAGGATTTTTCGCGGATAATTGCGCAATTCGTCTGTTGTCTGAACAACTTCACGAAACAGACCGTCTTTGCTCAATTTCCGCAGGAATGACCCAAACTCACCTCCAAATTTCTTGATCCGATCCGGACCAAGAACAATGAAAGCGAGCGTGAGAATTAAAAGGATCTCAGACCAGCCAAGATTGAAGAATTCCATTTTCGTCCTTCTCAGGAAGGCTTGGGCTCGTCTGATTTATTTTCTTCATCAGACTCTTTCTTGCCGTTCAGACCTTCTTTAAATGCCTTGATGGCAGATCCCAACTCGCCGCCGATCTTTGTGATGCGACCAACACCAAAAACCAGCAGCAAAACCGCCAGGATCAAGATCACTTCAGGCCAATGTAAGCTACCAAACATATCACTCTACCTCCGGGCTTCCAGCTTCTGTGGCACGCCTTGCTTTGTATGCCAATAGCGAAAGCCCTATACTCAATAAATATAACCCAAATAACGGCAACATGAAAATTAGCATGTTTACAGGATCACCGGTCGGGGTAATCACTGCCGATAAAACTGCAATTGCGACCAGCGCGACACGCCATCCCTTGGTCAAAAAAACGGGTTTAACGATCCCCACCCTGGTCAGAACAAATACCAACAGGGGCAACTCAAAACTCATTGCGATCCAGAAAATCAGATTGATCACAAACCCAAAGTAGGAACTCAACCGCAGCGTTGTGTTCACTTCCAGCAAACTGGTAAAAAATTTCATTGAGGCTGGCAGCATCACAAAAAATGCAAATCCGCCACCCGCCAGGAAAAGAATCGTTGCAAACGGGATAGCCACTAACAGACCCCGTTTTTCGCTCTTTTTCAGCCCCTTGCCGATGAATGAAAATAGTTGAAAGAATATCCACGGCAATGCAACAATCAATCCAATCAACAGCGCGACGCGCATGTAGACCGATACGGACTCTGTCACTTCAATCACCTGCAGATTCTCCACCCCGCCGATAGGTCGGGCAAAGAAATCGAGCACCGGTTTGACAAAGAAAGCACCCACAATGACACCAGCCATCAAACCCAGCAATGCCCGTAAAAGGACTTTGCGTAAATCCTCCAGGTGTTGGCCAAGGGGCATCTTTTCGAATGAATTATCTTCCATGTTGGGATTATACATAACCAGGACTGCTTTTGCCTGACTTCAGGCTATACCAAAAAATTTTTTGAGGTCTTTGGTGATTTTGTCATCATCAACTTTGCTGTCAAGATCATAAATGATCATATCAGGATACCGTTGGCTGAAAAAATCGCGCAGCGCAGGTCTGAAGGTAATTACGCTTAATGCGCACTTTATTTCATCCACGATTTCCAGTGCTTTGGTCCAGCCCTTGCCCTGCTCCACTTCCAAAGGACCGATCTCGTCGCAAAAAAAGGCCTGGCATTCCTCTAAGTCAGTCAACTTCTGATCTACCCACTCAAAGGCTTCCGGATGAATTTGCCATTTTCCGAGCGTAAGTTTGCTGTCCATTTTGCTAAGGGTCATCAAAATCCTTTCATCACCGCTCTCCAGCCATTGGACCTTGATGGCAGTCTTTTGGGTTCCCTCAAATACAGCCGGTGAAACAAATCCACCACACTGAATGCCTTCAGCACTTAATGCTTGAACTAACTTTTGGCAGGTTTGGGTCTTTCCGCTGCCGCTCGACCCACATAAGCCAACGATTGCTGCATTAGGCTTCATCAGGCGGATTTTGCCAACTGTTGGCAAGTCTCCAACAGAAATGTTGCGGCTATGATCAGGCTGCTTTCATCAATGTCCATGCATGGATGGTGCAAAGGAAAGCGCTTTTTTGGATCTTCTTTTCCCGCCCCCACGAAAAACATTGCGCCGGGCACTAATTGAAGGAATAGCGACATATCCTCCGATCCCATTAGTTTAAATTTATTTTCAATTTCAAACTCAGGATCCATCCTCCTGGCAGCCAAAATTGCTGTCTGGCAGACTGCTGCATCATTGACCGTCGGGGGTATTTTTGTCCCAAACTCGACCTCAACCTGACAACTGAAAGCTTCTGCTATCCCCTCACAAATCCGATTCGTAGAATTTACGATCACTCCTTCTGCTTCCTCTGTGAAAAATCGCGGCTTGCCGCTCATGAAGACACGATCAGGAATGACATTGTTATTCGAGCCGGCATGGATTTGGGTTATCGAGTAAACCCCACTATCCAGAGGATCCAATTTTCGGCTGACAATGGATTGCAGAGCAGTGATCAAATGCGCGCTTGCCAAAATGGAATCCACCGCTTTCTGCGGTCTGCCGCCGTGTCCGCCAGTTCCATGAACTGTGATGCTCACATCTTCACATCCAGCCATCACCGGACCCGAAGTGATCCCCAGCCAACCTGCCGGTTCTTCTGGCCATAAATGCACCGCCATCGCGTAATCGGGCTGGATGAAATCAATTACGCCATCCGCAAGCATTGCAGCCGCTCCCTGGCCAATTTCTTCTGCTGGCTGAAAAAGCAAATAGAAACTCCCGGATAACTCATTTTTCAGCTCTGCAAGAATTGTTGCGACTGTCAAACCAATCGCCACATGCCCGTCATGCCCACACGCGTGCATCATTCCAGCTTTGGTTGACGCAAAGTCAAGCCCGGTTTGCTCCTGCAAGGCAAGCGCGTCCATGTCGAAACGCAACAAAAAGCGCGGTCCAAGGTTAGTAGTCGGTAAATGAGCTACCAACCCCGTCTTTCCAAATCCCAGGGAGACCTCAAACCCCAATCCTTCCAGCACTTGTGCCGCGTAATCAGCGGTCTGGACTTCCTCGAATGCAAGTTCTGGATGGCGGTGAAGATGTCTGCGGTGTTGACTGGCATATTCCTGAAGGGTTTGGGCAAATTGATAAATCTGAGAGTCGCTCATAAGATCAACCTCCTGAAAGATTCAACGTAACGCCTCTCTTCTCCCCACCGGGTTCGTCTCCTTGCTTCCATCTGTTCCAGAAACGCAGCCGGCTCTCCAACCTGTGAGACATGCTCCAACAAAGCATCCAATCTTAATTGCCAGTTATGGCTTACATCCAATTCGAAGTTAGCCTCCACCGGCCTGCTGAGCCAAAGTTCCTCCACCTGGTGTGGGGGTAAGCCTTCATCCAAAAATTCCGGAAAGAAAGCAGAATTTCCTACTGCGGGGAAAATTGCGTCGATCACAATTTGACCTGCAGCCCGGTGGTCAGGGTGATTGATAAGTCCTGTCTGGTAAATCAACAATGGATCGAAAGTGGCTACGATGTCAGGGCGTGTCCTTCGGATCTCACGTGTAACCTTCCTGCGGGCTTCAATGTCAGGCACGAGGTATCCATCCTGGTAATCAAGAAAGTCAACCTTTCCAACACCAAGCTTTGCCGCAGCATTGCGCTGCTCTTTCTCTCTCACTTTTTCCAAATTGTTGGGGTCCGGAAATTGAGGACTGACGCCCCTTTGTCCCATCGTCAGCAGTAGATAACTGACCTCATGCCCCTGCTTCACCCATTCCGCGATAGTCCCCCCCAAAAAAAACTCCGGGTCATCCGGATGGGCGAGAATAACCATTATGGTTTTTGATCTTTTCCACTCTGGAAACATTGTTAATGTTTTATCCCTGTTGAGGCGGATTATTTGTAGATTGGTCGCGCTGTGGGCGTGACTTTCTCCTGCGTCCTGAGTTGCTTTTCCGCTGCTCTTGCGGCTGACCTGCTTGATCCTGCCGGGTTTGCTGGCTGCTGTTCCGATCCTGTCTTTGCCCTCGGCTACTTTGGGAATTCTGCTCCCAGCTTGATCCCTGTCTATCTCGAGTATTTACATTTTGGGACTGACCACTCTGGCGAGATCTATCACTTCGCCTGTCGCGTCTTCCACTTGGTTTTGCTTCCCGAGGTTTTGGTGATTCCAGGCGCACCACCTCCACATCTTCATCTCGTTCAGAAAATGAGAAATCTTCAACTTCCTTTAGAGCGGTTTTTTCCTCCAGAACACCAGTTTCAAGTTCCGTCCGGGTAAACTCCACGCGTCCCTTTTCGGGCAAATCAACCAGAACAGAGTCTTTAAGCGGCATGATCTGCAGCACCTTACCCTCACCAAGAGGTGTGTTTATCACCTTCTTCTTCTTGGGTAAATTTTTGCGGGCTTCATCATACATTTCGTACTCATATGCCAGGCAACAGCGCAGACGCCCACAAATGCCGGTAATCTCCATCGGCGTCAGAGAAATATCCTGCGCCTTTGCCATCTTTATCGAAATGGAACCGAATTCTGTCAGAAATCTGGAACAGCAGCGCTTTTCGATCCCGCAGGCTCCAATGCCAGATAGAGCCTTGGCTGCATCTCTGGGGCCAACCTGCCGCATTTCAATCCGACAACCCTGGAACATATGCGAAACATCCCGGATAAAGTTCCGCGGATTGAAGTTCGTGCTCGATTCATAATTGAGATAGATGGTCAGTCTCGAATAATCGAGACTATATTCTGCATCCACAACTTTTATACCTTCATGACCAGGATCAAGCAGATATTTTGCTACTGCACTGACGACTTCTTCCTCTTTTTCAGAAATTTCCGCTTTTCGCTGCAAATCTTCTTCGTTTGCAACGCGTTCTATAACCTGAACCTCGGATGGACTCTCAGGTTGCGGCAGATTAACGGCCGCAACCCTTCCAATTTGTTTTCCTCTGGCAGTATTAACTACTACCAGTGCATTTCTATCAACTTCCAAATTTTCAGGAAGCATAAAGCTATAAGTTTTGCCTATCGGCTTAAATTGAACACCTATGTAACTTGTTTCAGACATATTGGCGATTATATCATCCCCGACCTTCCTGTTCATAAGCCTTAATGCTTGCCTGGGCTGCTACCTTGCGGGCAACCTCACGCATTGCTTGCGCACTTGGATTGGTTTCGGAAAGCAGCACAACCGGGCTCCCAATATCTCCGCCTCGTCCAATCTCCGGATCCAGCGGAATGCTGCCCAGGAAGGGCGTACCAGTACGGAAAGCCAGATGTTCACCTCCACCAGTGCCAAATACTGCCAGCTTTGAGCCGTCTGGCATGAGAAGATACGACATATTTTCTACGATACCCAAAACTGGGACTTCGAGTTTCTCAAACATACCCACTGCGCGTGACGCGTCATCAACAGCAACCTGTTGGGGTGTTGTCACAATCACAGCTCCCGTGAGGGGCAAGGTTTGACTCAACGAAAGCTGCACATCGCCTGTTCCCGGCGGTAAATCCACAATGAAGTAATCGAGATCGCCCCAATCAAAATCCGTGATGAATTGCTGTATGGCAGAGTGAAGCATCGGTCCTCGCCAGATCAGCGGCTGACCATTCTGCACAAGAAAACCAATGGACATGACTTTCATTCCATGAATTTCAGCTAAGGGAGGTTTCTCGCCGGCTGCTCCAAACTCAGGTAAATGATCAATACCCAGCATGCGTGGAATGTTTGGGCCGTAAATATCTGCATCGAGCAGACCGACTTTGGCACCATCGCGCGCTAAAACCAGCGCCAAATTTACAGAAACAGTGCTCTTACCCACACCGCCCTTGCCAGAACCAACCGCAATGACGTGCTTAAATTGATTTTTGTCCATTGTTACGGGTTTTTCGTTCCGTACGCGTGCCGACATGTTGATTTCCACCTCTTTTGCTTCGGTCATATCCAACACTGCCTGCCGGGCATCATTCTCAATCTTTGATTTCAGTGGGCAACTGGGAGTTGTCAGTTCGATCGTAAAACTGACCTTATCTCTGTTAACTTTCAGGTCTTTGATCATGCCCAGGCTTACAAGATCCTGATGTAAATCCGGATCCATTACTTGACTCAATGCATTCAAAACAGCTTCGTTGTTTAGCATAAGGCTTTCCTGTCTTTAGATTTATTCTACTGTGACCGACTTCGCAAGGTTCCTGGGCTGATCAACATCGAGTCCCAAATGGGTCGCCACATGATACGCAAAAAGCTGCAGCGGGATGATATTGACAACCGGGCTGACTAACCATGGCGTTTCCGGCACCCAAAACACCTCATCAGCTATGGATGGGATCAGATTATCTCCCTCCGTAGCCACCGCAAGCACACGTCCATTTCGCGCTTTTGCTTGTTCGATCTGACTCACCATCTTATCATACCAGTGGTCCTTTGTGGCAATAACAACCACTGGGAGATGTTCATCTACCAAGGCGATTGGACCATGTTTCATCTCCCCAGCTGGGTAGCCTTCGGCATGAGTATAGGAGATTTCTTTCAATTTCAGTGCGCCTTCAAAAGCTATCGGCATATTTATACCTCTGCCAATGTATAAAGCTCCCTTTATATCTTTGTATCTTCTGGCAATTTTTTGGATGTTTTTTTCGTAAGAGAGCGCTTTTCCTACAAGGTCAGGCACCATAAGAACATCTTCAATCATTTTTTTTCGACCGTCTACGCTCAATTTGCCGCGCAAATCCGCCAGATAAACAGCTAACAGGTAAAGGTCGATAATTGGAGCTGTAAAAGCTTTGGTCGATGCCACACCGATCTCAGGTCCAGCTTGCATTGAAATACAAGAATCTGAAAGTCGCATCGCCTGCGATCCGATAGCATTCACTATCGACCAGATTCTGGCGCCCTTCGACCTTGCCTCTTCCATAGCAGCAAGTGTATCCGCTGTTTCACCGCTTTGAGAAATTGCTAAAACAATGGTGCCTGGCTCAAGAATTGGATCACAGTAGCGAAACTCCGAGGCTATCATCACTTCAGTAGGTATACGGGCAATGTGCTCAATTAAGAATTTGCCGACCATACCTGCATATGCCGCGGTACCGCAGGCTGTAATGAAGATTTTCTTTATCTTTGCTACTTCTTTAGTATTCAGGGCTAAGTCAGGTAAAGTCACACGATAATGGTCAAAGTCAATACGACCACTTAGCGTGTCAGAGAGCGCTCTGACCTGTTCATGGATTTCTTTTTGCATAAAGTGCCGGTAATTGCCTTTCACAGCTGTAATTGGATCCCATGGAATAGTTTGGATCTCTGCTGTCACAACCTGCCCTTCAAGCGTTTCAACGGAGAGATTTTGCCGTGTGATGTTGGCGATTTGCCCGGATTCCAGAAAAACCATCTTACGCGTGTATTCAATGATAGCAGGCACATCGCTGGCTATAAACATTTCACCATCGCCAATCCCAATTGCCACTCCGCCAGCATTGCCTAAGCGGGCAGCAATCAAATGGTTGGGTTCCAAAGAAGACATAACCACCAGGCCGTGTGCTCCTTTTAATCGGCTTATCGTTTGCTTAACAGCCGCGTAAAGATTCATATCCAGGTTGTAGTATTTCTCAATTAGGTGAACAATCGTTTCGGTATCCGTATCTGATTTGAATTCCACCCCTTCTGCAATCAATTCTTGCTTTAAGCTCAGATAGTTTTCGACGATTCCATTATGCACAACCACTATCTTTTCCGATGCACTCAAATGGGGGTGGGCATTTTTCTCAATTGGTGCTCCATGCGTAGCCCAGCGAGTATGCCCAATGCCAAGCTCCCCTGAAAGAGGTGTTCCATTAACAAGGTTTTCAAGTTGGGTAATCTTCCCAGCTACCCTGCGAAGGGCAATTTTTCCCTCCTCCAGAATCGCGATTCCAGCAGAATCATAACCGCGGTATTCGAGTCTTCGTAATCCATTAATCACTATCGGTGTAGCATTCTGCTTACCGATATACGCCACAATTCCACACATAAGTGCTCCTCACTTTTTCAGTATGATTTTCTGGAAAAAGGGGGTAAACCCTGGAGGCATCCGCCGAACTTTCGATTTTCCCATGGCAGCATGGTTAGTCTCCCCTTGCGGGGAGAAACCTCCCACCTCGTCACCTGCAAAAGCAGGTCAGGCGCTTAGTTTTCCAATTTGGAATTATTATACAACGATGATAAATTCTTGTGTCCACCACCAGATAAGACAGCTCACCTCTTATGAGATTGATGTTAACAGACGGTTCACAGATCAAATTTAAGTGAATAAGAGGTTCTGAATTCCTGTTCCATCTCACTCGCTTCTGAATGAAAGCGGGAAATCCCTTTCCTTCCAAAAATGTTCAGATAACTCCTCATAATTTTCCGGTGTGTCAACATCCTTGGCCATCCATTCATCCAGCCATGAAATGGTGGTATGGGGACATTCTGAGACAATCTGACGTCCACCGACATCTCCATCAAGTCCCATAAATAGGTAAAAACAAGACGCTGGAAAAAAGACAGGATTGGCACGGCGGTCATTAATGATAGGAGTAACCACTTTTTCTGTACAGATGCCTTCTTCGGCCACGGCTGCCACCAGATTGACCGATAAGTGCGGTTGGTCTGCCAGGAGAAAAACCGCCCCACATACCTCTGTCTTAATTGCCTTTAACCCTGCCTTGAGCGATGAACTCTGCCCGGTTTCCCAGTCTGGATTGATCACAATTTGCGCCTGGCTTTTATTCATTGATGCCCGTATTTCATCAGCATTCGATCCTAACACAACGATTATGGGATCAAGACTAGCTAACGTGGCCGTTTCGATGACAGTATTTACTAAATTCGACCTTTTCCAAGGCAATAATTGTTTGATAGCACCAAACCGGCTCGAACTGCCGGCTGCCAGGATTATTCCAGCGACCTTCTTACTCATAATCCCAAAAACCAACCACCTCTGGCTTGAGCTTACCCAGTCCGCGTAAGACTCTTTCGGCAGTCAAAGGAAAACTATGGAACCGGATTCCTGTGGCATGGTGAACCGCGTCTATCACCGCTGGCGCGAAAGGTAAATAGGGCATCTCGCCCATTCCCCGGGCTCCATAAGGACCGATCGGATCGGGATATTCCAGGATAACCGAGCGAGTTCGATCAGGAATGTCAAGAACGGTTGGAATCAGGTAGGTCGAAAGTTCTTTTGTCAGCGCCTTGGTATTCCTTTTTTTCCAGTTCTCAAGGATAACGTAACCAGCTGCCTGAACCACACAACCCTCTATCTGCCCTTCAACCTGCATCGGGTTGATCGCTTTACCGACATCATCCACACTGATCACATCTCGCAAACGAACTTCACCTGTCTGGATGTTGACATCAACAAAAACCGCCTGCGCAACGTAGCCATAAGTAAAGTTGGGATTGCAGTGACCGTCGGTTTTATCCATCGGGCTGGTAGCTGGGGGACGATAGACATAAGAACCGATAGCAGGTCGCTCGCCTGCCTGCCAATTTTCCAAAGCCAATTTTGCCGCGCCAATGATGGAATTACCTGCCATGTGTGTCATGCGCGAAGCTGAAACACTGCCTGAGTTAAGCGTATTTGAGGTATCCGAGTAATGGCATTCAAGTTTCTCCAATGGCAGTTCCAGAGCTTCAGCAGCAAACTGGGCAAAGGCGCTGTGCGATCCCTGGCCAACTTCCGCTCCTGCATGGAACAACTTCGCTTTTTCGATTTCCTCGTCTCCCTCAAGGATAATTGTAGCGCCGCAATTTTCAGGCGCACCGTAAGAGAAACCAATGTTTTTGTAACCGCACGCTATGCCAAGCCCCCGTCTGATGTTTGGATCTTCTGATGGGGCGATCTCAGGTTTTTTCCAGCCATCCGGACCTTGCGTCCAACCTGCCTCTTCGGCGCATTTTTGAACAACCTCCCGGATTGTAACTCCCGCGGGAAGTTGCGAACCCATGGATATCCTGGATCCTTCCTTGAAGAGATTGCGCATGCGAAATTCAACCGGATCCATACCCAGTGCTTCTGCCAGTTTATCCACTTGCATCTCTGCCATGAAGGCTGCTTGCGGTCCGCCAAAACCACGGAAAGCCCCGCCAGGTATGTCATTCGTGTAAACGGCATATGCATCTGTGCTGACATTGGGCACCTCATAAGGTCCGGTGGCAAGCAAAGTCGCGTTGCCGAGCACCTTTGGCGAAGTGTAAACGTAAGCACCGCCATTAGCCCAGATCTCGCATTCAGCAGCCAGGATTTTTCCTTCCGCGTCTGCTCCCCACTTTGCCTTCATCGTATAGGCATGCCGCTTACAATGCCCAATGATCGACTCTTCGCGCGACCAGACAATCCTCACAGGTCGGTCAATCCCGCGTTCGCTTAGTTTCAGTGCCGCCAGTCCAAGAATGATCTGAACTGACATGTCTTCTCTGCCGCCAAACGCCCCACCAATGGCAGGATAAATAATGCGGATTGCGTCAAGAGGCAATCCAAGCGCATGCGCAACTTGTTCCTGATCTTCGTGAGCCCACTGACCAGCAGTGATAATCGTAACTCTGCCTTTTTCGTCCATGAAACCGACGCCTGACTCCGGTTGCAAGTAGGCATGTTCCTGAACTGGAGTCTGATACTCCCCCTCCACAATGACCGTACATTCTTTGAAAGCTTCATCCGTCGACCCACTGCGAACCACATTGTGATGAAAAATGTTGCTGTCTAAACGAGAGTGGAGGATTGGCGCGTCATTTTTTAAGGCCTCACCGATGGTTTTCACAACCGGCAAGTCTTCGTAGCTTACGACTATCCGCTTGAGCGCCTCCGCTGCAATTTCTTCACTTTCCGCAATCACCAGAGCAACCTGGTCCCCTTCAAAGCGCACGACATCAGCGCCCTCGATGCCGGATCCGGGTCCACACAAGACGGGTTGGTCATTCACGCCGAGCCCATACTCATTGACAGGCACATCTTTTGCTGTCAGCACCATCACAACACCATCAAGTGCTTCTGCCTGCGTCGTATCGACTTCAAGTACCCGGGCATGCGCCCGATGGGCAAACAGCACTTTCATCACAAGCTGGTCAGAGAACTGAAAATCACCCGGGTACTTAGCCTTACCGGTCACTTTCGCGACAACATCAAGACGAGTAATAGAATTTCCGACTGTGTTCATCTTAGCTCCTCATCTTGTCCTTGGCTGAATCAATTGCCTCAACAATCTTATAATAGCCCGTACAACGGCATAAATTACCCGAAATACCATCTTTGATCGTCTCTTGGTTTGGATTTGGGTTTTCCTGGAGCAATTTCACTGCAGCCATCACAAATCCTGGCGTGCAGTAGCCACACTGTACGGCTCCATGATCCACAAAGGCTTGCTGAATTGGATGAAGCGTTTCACCTTCAGCTATCCCTTCGATGGTGGTAATTTTTGCCAGGTGAGCTCTTGGAGCAGGGATCAGACAGCTTACTGCGGCTTTGCCATCCAGGAATAAAGTACACGCGCCGCACTCCCCTTCTTCACATCCCACCTTTGTTCCCGTAAAACCTACGCGCTCTCGCACCATATTTAGCAAGGTCATATCTTTCGCGCCGTCAATTATGTAGGATTGCCCATTGATGGTTGTTTCAATTGTTTCTCCATCCCACTCACCTGCTACAATATGGCGGTATCCTTCTTTTGTATCCAGAGCAATTGGCTTTGCGGGCACCTTTGCTAACTCAGCACCGCTTCGAAGTTCCTTCAATCCGCCTTCTACCAGGACCTGCATCATGTATAGCCGATATTCGTCCGATGCCCTGACGTCGCTGATCGGTCTCGTCGCTTCTGCTGCCAGCCGACCCGCCTCTTGTACGATGAAGTCTTCAAGCTTCTTTCCTTGCAGAAAAGCTTCCGCTTCTGCTGCATGAATGATAGTTGGAGCTACCGATCCCATAGTAATCACGGCTTTTTGGATAGTCTCATCTTGCATATCCAGCAAAACACAACAGTTCAAGACTGCAATCGCCTGTGTGCGGCGAAGCGCCTGCTTCATAAAACTGCCCTTCTGATTGGGTTTCAATGCAGGGAAATTGACTTCTTTAACAAATTCATCGGAAGCCAACACCGTTTTCCGCACTCCAAGATAGAAATCCTTCAGTGCAACCGTACGTTCCCCGCGGCTCGAAACCAACACAAGCGCAGCACCCATCGCCATCAGGGGGGTAATCGTATCATTTGCCGGTGAGGCGGTCACAAGATTGCCAACCACGGTTGCGCGATTGCGCAACTGCGGAGATGCCACCCGATAACAAGCCTGAACCAGGGGATTTGCAAATTCTCTTAGCATTGGAGACTGCAGCACATCATTGTGAGTCACCATTGCTTCAATATGGATCACAGCTTGTTCATCTTTCCATATCTTGTCCAAACCAGGCAAGCGCGAGATATCGATGACGGTATCCAATTGAGGCCATTTGCCATTCTTGATCTCAACCATCAGGTCGGTACCGCCGGCAATAATCTTGGTCTGTTCAGCCGCCCCTTCCAAGGCTTGTTTCAGGGCTTCGATGCTTTCAGGTATTAGGTAGTGTTTCCACATATTTGCTCCAAATGGTTTTAACTTTTCAATCTCTCAATAATCTCAGCCAGGATGCTGATGGCGATCTCGTTTGGGGTCTCTGCTTTGATACTCAATCCAATCGGTGACTTGACCTGTGCAATTTTTTCGGGGCTGACACCGCGCTCGATCAAACCCTGCCTTGTGGCAGCCCAACGATTTTTTGAGCCAATTAATCCGATATAAGCAGGTGAGCCCTGGAGAATAACTTCCAGACCGTCAACATCCTCTTCACTTCCGCGCGTCACTCCAACAACATAAACCCGCTCATCAATAGTCAGATGATCTGGTATCTCAGTAATTGGTAATGGCAATAACTCAACCTTGCCCGGGAACAATTCGGTGTTGCAAAGTTCTTTGCGATCGTCGGAAACGATCACACGAAAATCGAGCATCTGTCCGAACCGTGCGACGGCCTGCCCCACGTGACCTGCACCGAGAATTAGTAAAACCGGCTTGGTAACCTGCGGTTCAATATAAACTTTTACCTCTCCACCACACACACCTGCCGATTCCGGGTTTTCAGCTGAGAGTGAATATTCCAAAAGCTTTGATCTCCCATTTTTTAACGATTTAATAGCCGCGTCTACGGTCCTTGATTCCAACTCTCCCCCGCCCACAGTACCTTCTGTTTGTCCATCTGCGTAGACCAGCATCTTACTGCCGGCATGGCGCGGCACTGCCCCTTTTGTCTCTATCACTATGCACAATGCTACAGCTTTGCCGTCACTTTTTGCTGCATGCAATCTATCGAGAAAATCCAATTCTAAACCTCCAACAAAGAGAGAATGATAGGCAGCAATTGCTTCTTGCGTGAAACCACGCCTTCAGCCAGCAGACTGCCATCCCCTAGCGGTGTATATGGCAATTCGTCCAGCGTCAGGGGGGCATCCACAAATATCACCCGGCTGGAGCCTTTTACGACATCGGTGATCATCAAACCCGCAAAATCCAGTCCATTTTGTGTTTTTAGTTCCTCCAGGGCAACTTTGAGCTTGCTCATGTAATCCCCAATCTCGTAAACGTCGGTTGTCTCAGCTTGAGCAATCGCGAACTTCATTCCAGCAGCTTCATACATCTTCATATCTGTTCTTACAACTGCTTCCGGTTCCTGCGTCAGGAGACCAGAGCCAGCCTTAATGATTTTTTCTCCATAACTTTCAATGGTTTCATCCTCCAAGGGCGAGCCGGGCACAAAAGCCCATCTTGCCAGCACCTCGGCAGCAGTTTTATCCCGCGGGGTTGTGGTTGGTGAGCTGAAAATTAACGTGTCCGAAAGCAGCCCAGCCAACAGCAAGCCAGCAATTCTTGGAGGTGCGCTCAAGCCCACCTCCGTGATCTGCTCCGTTACCAAAGTAGAGGTACTACCAACGATGTCAACGGTGAATTTGATTGGATTATGGGTAGATTGGTTTCCAAGCCGGTGATGATCAAGGATCTCGAGCAACTCGCTTTCTTCAAGGTTTGCAATGGACTGTTGAGGCTCATTGTGGTCCACCAACACAACCTTAATCCTGGGCGGACTTAGCAGGTCCTTCTGCCGAACCACACCAAGGTAGCGCTTGTTCTCGTCTACGACCCAGTACTCATTGGCCTCTTGCCTGAGCAAACGATTGATTACATCTTTGATGCGCGTTTGGGGCAGGAACTTGGGTATATCCGTGTTTGCTGCTTCCCGACATGGAATGTCCATCAACTCAGCGATCGTCATTTCCCGTAATTTTGCATGGGGACCGATAATTTTTCGCAAAAAATCAAACATGCTCTTTCCGGTCACCATGCCGTAAGGTGTCCCGTCCAAATTGACAACCGGGGCAATCCCACCTGTGCGTGAAAGGATTGTCCAGGCTTCGTTCAATGAACGATCAGGCGAAACTGCATCCAGCCGACGCATCACCGATTCAAAGCGTGGTGACGCATCCGTAACCAGGAGAGGCGGATCAATCTCAAGCCATTTTAGAACATAGGAAGTCTGCGGATTGATGGAGCCCGCCCTGCTTGCGACCGCATTTGATCCATCACGTTCACCTAAAAGCCAGGCGTATCCTATCGCAGCGGCAATCGAGTCAGTATCAGGGTTGATGTGTCCTGTTACATAGATCGTATCGGATTTTCGTCCAAAAACGCTGTTTTTATCCATCGGTTTTGCTTTCTGAGTTATATTTTAAGGCTCGCCAGATTCGTTCTGGAGTTAGAGGATTTTCAAACACGTCGGCTCCACAGGCATCCAGAACTGCATTTCCGATGGCTGGCGCTGCGCCATCCAAGGGAATTTCAGCAACAGCCTTTGCGCCATAAGGCCCGGTTTCTTCATAGGTCTGGACAAAAATTGAGCGGATTGCAGGCATCTCGTCTGCCCTGAAGATGTGATAATCCACCAGGTCGCGCTCGCGCGGCTGTCCCTCTGCATCGTAGCGCATCTCCTCACTGACCCCATAGCCCAGAGCCTGAGCGACACCGCCTTCGATCTGACCAGACGCGGCGATTGGGTTGATAATGACTCCCGAATCCACGGCCATGATGAGATCTTCCACCGTGACCTGTCCGGTCTCGATATCCACCAAAACGGTCGCAAACTGCGCGGCAAAGGGCGGTGGTGAGTTTGGCGACACATAGGAAGCCGTCGCCATGATCTGTTCCTGGTTGCGCCAGTGCAGTGAATCCAGCGCGATTTCAGCCATGCTGATTTTGGAACCTAATGGCGAAACTGCATGCCGGTCTTTCAAAATCAAATCTGCCGGCTCTACCACCTCCCCTTTATCTTCAAAAAGCTGAGCCGCGCGTTGTTTGATTCTTTGCGCTACATCTTTGGCAGCTTTCAGAACCGCCGTTCCGGAGATATAAGTTGTCGAGGAAGCGTAGGCACCGACATCAAATGGGGTTGTGTCGGTATCGGAGGAGGTCACAATGATGTCTTCCAGTCCCACGCCCAGTGTTTCCGCGGCAATCTGACCCAGGACTGTATCACTTCCGGTTCCGAGGTCTGTTGCCCCTACCAAGAGGTTGAAACTGCCATCATCATTGATCTTGATGCTGGCGCCGCCCATATCCAGGTTGGGAATTGCAGTCCCTTGCATCACCGTTGCGACTCCGATACCGCGCCTCAGATGGGGCTTACCCGGAACGGTATGCCAGGCTTCATTCCCGAATTTGTCATCCCAGCCAATTGCCTTGCGTCCTTCTGCGGTTGCTTGTTCAAGACCCACAGTCATGATGATTTCTGGCACTGGTTCGCGCCCCTCATTCCAGGCAGTGCTGAATGGCTGAACCTCTCCTGGTCGCAGAGCGTTCTTCAGGCGAAATGCGATCGGATCCAAGCCAAGCGCCCGTGCAATATTTTCCAGATGTCTGTCGAGCGGCCAATAGCCCTGCGGCACGCCGTAGCCGCGGTATGCGCCTGCTGGGGTCGTATTTGTGTAAACGATATCCGCGTAAAAGCGAATATTTGGATGCTTTCGGTATTCCCCATCTCCAACATATAAACCCATGGTCTTCTGACCCGTGTTTCCGGTAACAGTCAAAGCATGGCAGCCATAAGCGCCGGTGTCCGAAAGGGCGGTCATCTCGTTGGCGGTCATCGTGCCATCCAACTTGACGCCGGTTTTCATGCGAATGCGCATCGGATGGCGTGCACGGGAAGCAATAAATTCCTCTTCCCTGCTCATTTCATAGAGAACAGGTCTCCCTGTCACGATCGTCAAATGGGCAGCAACGTCTTCAATCAGCACTTCCTGCTTATTGCCGAAGCCTCCGCCAATGCGCGGCTTGATGACGCGGATACGTTTCACCGGCAGCCCAAGCACAGGTGCCATCTGACGCCTGACATGGAATGGCACCTGGGTGCTCGTGCGGATCACGAGGCGGTCATCTTCATCCCAATAGGTAAGGGTAACATGCGGTTCAATGTGTACCTGCTGCACTTTAGGAACCACATATTCCTGCTCAAAAATTCGATCAGCTTCGGCAAAACCCTTCTCAACATCTCCGATGTCGATGCGAATTTTAGCTGCAAGGTTGATGGCTGGATCAGAGTCTCCAAAATTGACATAATCGTCTTCGTCATGAATGCGAACTGCGCCTTCTTTCATGGCGTCCCTTGGGTCCACAATCACTGGCAAAGGTTCATAAGTCACATCAATTAATTCCAGCGCCTTTTCAGCAATTTTCGCCGTCTCAGCCGCTACAAAGGCAACCCGGTCTCCAACAAACCGCACTTTGTTATCCAGCGAGAACATGTCCAGCGGTCCAGGAATTGGATCTGACTGCCCTGCTGTGGAGTAAGCCACACGCGGCAGATCCTCCCAGGTCAATACAGCCGCCACACCCGGCAATTCTTTAGCCTTGCTGGCATCAATGCTGATGATCCTCGCATGGGCATAAGGCGATCTGAGAACTTTCGCAACAAGCGTACCCGGAAGCTGCAAATCTGCTGTGAATGCCGGCTTTCCCTGCGCGAGCTTTGCCGCGTCAACCTTGATCTCAGATTTACCGATCGTTTCAGTCTCAGGGATTGCATCGACTGCAAAGATTTCCGGTTCATAAACCTGTTCTTCCGTCTCATCGTCAGACGAGTGCTGTTCACTCTGCCTGATATCCGCAGCTGCCTGCAGCACGGCCTGGACTGGTTTAACATACGCAGTACAACGGCATAGCACTCCCGACAAAGCCTCCCTCACCTCTGCTTCAGTGGGGTCCGGATTCTGGCGCAGCAAAGCCTTGGCAGCCAAAATCATGGCAGGCGTACAGTAACCGCATTGGATCGAGCCGCTTTCAATGAAAGCTTTCTGGATCGGGTCATACCCCTCAGTCTTTTTCCAACCTTGCTCCGGATGCTGACCAAATTGCTCAAGCGTCTCGAGGCTGTGCCCTTGTGCCTGCACTGCCAGGAACATACAGGAATTTATGGGTTCTCCATCCATCAATACCGTGCATGCCCCACATTCCCCACGCACACATCCGCCGGATTTTACGCTCAAAAAGCCTAAACGTCTCAATACTTCCAGCAGGCTTTCACTTGGCCGGCATTCAGTTTCATAAGTCCTGTCGTTGATCAGGAGGTAGAGTTTCATGATTCCTCCTTTGTAGTAGAGTCTTGAGTAAGCTTCTGCAGGCACCGTGAAAGCAGAACTGCGGCAACTTCCTGCCGGTATTCTGCCCCTGCCCATTGATCATTGATATCTTTATAAAATTCCCGGATTTTGTTTTCGCCGTCACCTTCGGCATGATATAGGTCAAACTCAGCCCACATCGCTTCCGAGCCTCCACAAGCAATGTGAATTCGGTCATCAGATCGTTTTGAGGCTGCCACAGCCACCACAGGCTGATCCTTCGGGCTTCTTCCCACTGAGGCAAATGCCAGCGAGATGGGTTTGGGGATCCATATCTCCTCGATGAAGTCTTCGGCAAGCTTGGCTTTGAGAGCCTCTGAGTGAGCCTGACCATCTTCTTCCCCCGAAAGCCGGTACTCCGCTTCCATTGCGTTAAGGCAAATTTGCACTACAGACCGACCATTACTGGATTTAACATAATTGGTCAGGCTCAGACTGTTGCGCAGGTTGACACCCGCTTCAATCGAAATTGCCTCCTTGAGGTCTGCAGATTCCAATGCATCACCAAGTTGCTGCAAATTGATCAATCCCCCGATATAAATCGCGTCCTCAGCAAACCCGACCTGGTCCAGATCAAGCTCCTGCAAGTCAATCAGAATTGATGCAGAATCTTTGGGTTTTGGGTGATAGTCACCGCCAGCCAGATACATGATCTGACCCTCAAATTCCTTTTGCAGACCTTCGAGCTCGTCCCATGTAACCGGACGGGCATAAGTAAGTTCATGGTTAGTCATCATCATACACCTTCCAACCCATCAAAGCCGGGTCTGTGCCTTGAGTAAAATCATCACCGATTTCCACGAAAAGAGCCTCAGCTTCTGCTAAAAGTTCCCCATCCTGGTTGCGTATTTCGCCAAATGCCTGGGAAACTTTTCCGCGTTTCTTCAGCAATCTGCCAGTAATTTTTAATCGTTGGTTCGTAGGCACCGGCTGCCGGTACTTGACCGTCAATTGGCTTGTTACAGCAAAGCGGTTTGGATCATCCGCCGTTGCAGCCCGGCCGGCAGCTTCGTCCATCATTGCCACAATATTGCCCCCATGAACCATCCCAGGATAGCCGGCATACTCCTCCGGAACAACAATTTCCGAGGTGACTTCACCATTGTCCAGCAGGAAAAACGTCATACGCAACGATACCGGGTTTTCCCGACCGCAAACATAGCAACTTCGACTGCTTGGCAGCTGCTGCATCATGCCTCTGCAGCGAAAGTATCGATCAGCAGTTTGGTATTTCCACCTACGCCGTACAAAATCGGAGTGGTGCAGCCGTGATCGATGTATTCCTGCACCTTCTGTTTTGCTTCAGATGGTGTGCCGCTGGCTGTGATGCGATGGATCAGATCCTCTGGCACCAAATGCTTCGCAGCCTGGATTTGTTCGTGGGTGGCAGGCCAGCCAAGAATTGCCTGGATTTTTTCCACGACATCCATCGAAACTCCGGAAGCTTTTGCAATATGGGGCTGCTGTGCCAGATACTGAGTGAGCAATTCACGCGTGCTGTCAATTGCAACATCATGGTCCTCGTCCACCGAACAAACAATTAATTGAGGCCGGTCAAAATCTTCCAGCTTGCGTCCTGAAATCTTCAAACCCTTTTCCAGCTCTTCGATTGCCATGTCGTTATACTCAACAGGAACACAGTAATTCATAACAATCCCATCCGCGATCCGACCGGTCATTTCGATCATTTTTCCACCGGTTGCTCCGATGTAGATTGGAACATTGCGGGGCTCGCGCCGTCCATGCACCACATCCAACTCAATCTCATGTACCTGGTGGAATTCGCCTTCAAAACTGACGCGTTCCATGTTGAGCAGGCGGCGTAAGACGATCACGGTTTCTTCCATCGCCTTGAGGGGTTTTGTGCGATCGATACCAACATTCTTCGCCAACGGATCCCACCAGGCACCGATACCGCAAATAATACGATTTGGAGCCAGGTCATCCAGAGTCAGGAAGGTTGATGCCAGCAATCCTATGTTGCGCGTCCAGTTGTTGATGACAGCCGAGCCGATCTTGATGCGCTCTGAGACAGCTGCGTAAGCGGCCATTGGCACGATTGCGTCGCGCACCAAGCGGCTTTCAGCTTGCCAAATGGCATCGATCCCCTTTTCTTCAGCATACCGGACGATATCCAGTCCATCGCGCAAGTCATGCGCGTCCTGCAGATAGAGAGCGTATTTTTGTGTCATAGTGAGATTTCCTTTCGTAATTGGCTCAATAGTGTAAGTTCGGTTTCTGTGTTAATAATACGATATAACTCCAGTGAAGTATCAAGATCCCACTGGATATTTTCATTCAGGTAGACGACAAGTTCTGCGTTTTTATCCATAGCCTGTCTTGTGTGTTTGCGGAAAGAACCAGAACCAAATCTGGGCTGGATCAAATCCGGATCATTCATCACTAATGCGTTCGTGCCCGATTGGTAATGATCAGGGACGATAACCAGTTTGCGAGTACCCTCTGCCAGGCGGATCAAACTGTTCAGATCTTTTGAGGTCATTAAGGGCAAATCGCTTGGCAGGACCATGATGCGTTCCACCCCTGCCTGGCAGGCGTGTGCTTGAGCTTTTGAAATCGCCAGGTTGAGACTGCTATTCTCATCTTCCATCAAAGCCGCCCCTCCGTGCGTCTCGCACCAGTTTAGAGCATGATCTTCCCTCGAAACCACCAGTATCCTGTCGATCTCTGCTATTTCTTGTAGTTTTGTAAAGGTGCTTTCAAACAATTTTTGGTTGAGTTCAGCCAATTCAGCATCTGAAAACAAATGCCGCAGCCTCGATTTTCCAACGTGATACTTCTTCACAGGTAAGATTGCCCAAGTAATCATCCGCCTTGAAGAATCCTCGCTCCGAGGTTTATTACGGCTTCTGCCAGCGCAATCTTGTCCTCATCATTCTTCATAATTGTTTGAAACGATCGAATAATTATAGCCGAGGACTGCCAGTTTTCAGCATCTGGCAGGTCGAGATTGTCGAAAATGAATCCATCCAGAAGGTCCTCATAATGCTGCCTTACAGCTTGAGACGAAGGATGGATCCCCAGGTCAGCGAACATTTTGGCTGCCGGGCCTTTTAGCGCGCTGCCCTGGATAATTGGTGATACTGCCACTACCGGTTTTTCCTTTAAAGTGTCTCGCACACCTCGCAAAGCCAGAATCGGATCGATGCTCACCCAAGGATTTGAAGGTGCCAAAACGATAAAATCTGCTTCAAGCAGTGCCTCCATCACCAAATCGCTTGCAGCAATCTCTCTGTTGCCTAAAAGTGCAATGTTGGATATTTCTGGCTGGCATTTCAATCTTACAAAATAATCCTGGAAAGCCAGCCACTCCCCTTCTTTGGTTTTGATCAGTGTTGGGGCTGGCTCATCGCACATGGGCAACACCCGCGACTGAATGCCAAAAACTCCACAAAAATGAGCCGTTACCTCGGTGTGGGTTTTACCCTCGCTCAACAAACGCTGACGCTCCAGGTGCCACGCGAGATCTTTGTCTCCTAACGCGAACCAATCCGGAGCACCAATCCTGCGTATTTCCTCCAGCACCTGCCAGCTTTCATCCTTGCGTCCCCATCCATGCAGTGGATCCGCCAGCCCTGCCAACGCATAACAAACCGAATCCAGGTCAGGGGATATTTTCAAACCAAAATGATTAAAATCATCACCCGTGTTTACGATCGCTGTCAAACGACCGGGTTGCAGCACCTTATCCAGGCCTACCAGCAGCTTTGCCCCACCCACCCCGCCTGCCAATGCTGTTACTTTGAGATCCTTGTAGGCTTCCATAAACTCAGGAATCATCGGAAGAGGTCGTTCTCCTTCTTTCTGATCAATTCCTGGGCGTTGCCTTCTCTGAGCGGATAGGGGAAGCCCCTCGCCAGCACAACCGGAGTGCCTTCACCTGCCTGTCCCATCATCAAGGACCCACCCGCGGCTAATTCATCCGCAGTGGCAATCGTTGTAACCCGAAGTTTGTAGTGGTACATATCTTCCTCACCGCGCATATCGAGCAGTGCGGGCAAACCAGATGCGCCGATAGTCGTGCCAAGCACACCGTTACGCCAGGCCCGTCCGTGTGAATCAATGATGATCACACCCAATCTTGCTCCACTCAAGACTTCCAATTCCGCGCGGATCATTGCAGCCGAGAGATCAGAATCCTCTGGCAGGAGCAAAACCCAATCCTCGTCGTTCCCCCAACTGCCCTTGACATTCGAGTGATCGATCCCGGCATTGGCACAGATAAAACCGGATTTGTGCTCCACGATGATCGTTCCAGGTCGGGTACGCACGACTTCGTTGCTTTCCTGCAGGATCAACTCAACCAATTCAGGTCGTTTACCGAGGTACTCTGCCAGTTCAATTGCTTTGGCAGATGGCTGCACGGTCGTAAGATTCACCAGCCTGCCTTCTGCTTTTGAAACAATTTTTTGCGCAAGGATCAGGATATCCCCATCCTGCGGGAAGAGCCCATTTTCTTCAATAGCTGCAGTAATAATTTCCGCCAGGTTATCTCCAGCCCGAATTTGAGGAATCCCCTGCAGCGCAAAAAATGTCAGTTGTTTAGGTCTCGTCATGGATGCCTGTGATGCGTATGCCGGAAGAAGGAACTTTGTGCTTGATGTTTAAGCCAATCAGGATGGAGGTCAAGCCTTCAACTACGACCGCATTCTGAATGACGCCTGCATCCCAGGCTTTGAGCCCAATATCTTCTGACAATCCAATCACAACTTCACGCGCGGCTTTATTGCCGCCGGCCACCAAAACATCACATTCAATTTCTTCATCAGAAAGTAAGTGCTCAAAGGAAATTGTCTGGAAGGCTGCCACCACCTTTACGTCCTCACCCAGGATCGCTTGAGCTTGCTGGGCTGCACTGCCTTCCTCGGGCATTTGCACACGCGTGACCTTTGGAGGCATAAGCGGCACTACAACATCGATCAGTATCTTACCCTGCAGCTCTTCTTTCAAGCCCTCCAGGGTTAAGCGATGCGCTGAAAAAGGAACGGTCAGGACGGCAATATCACACGCCATTACAGCTTTGTCGTTGGTGTCCCCACTGACATCGCCTTCACCATGCAGCCTTTCTTTCAACTCTTCTGCCGCTGCCAGCGCTTTTGCCTCGCTCCGCGATCCAATAATGATCTTATGTCCGGCTCTTGCCCAGCGATAGCCCAATCCGCTGCCCTCGCGTCCGGTCCCCCCGATAATTCCTATTGTATAAGCCACGATTCTCTCCTTTAGTACGAATTTACTCTATCCCAGCATCGGATTGCTGCTTCGCGTGCTTTTGCGGCAATTTCAGCCTCATCCAGCAAGAGCAACTTGCGATCCTTCATCAGGAGCTTGCCGCCGGCAATCGTGCTGGTCACCATTCCATCACGGAAGCCAAACAGGATATGCCAGGGCAAGTTGCCAGCATGCATAGGGGTGATTGGGTGATAATCCACCAAAATCAAGTCCGCCGCGGCACCTTTTTCTATCATACCTATGCGCAAGCCGCCCCAAGTTTGGCTTGCAAGTCTTGAATTATTTTCGACAGCTATCTTGATCACATCGTAGCCATTCATTGCTCTAGGATCGGCCTGCTGGTCTTTCTGAATCAAGTATGCAAAAAACCATTCCTGCCACATGGCATTCGAGAAGCCGTCATTACCCAGGGCAACCTTCACACCCTGCTTCAGCATTTCCTCAACCGGGGCTACTCCCACCGCGTTATTCATGTTAGACCGTGGTTGGTGAGACAGCCAGGTACCGCTTTGCGCCAGGAGGTCAATCTCGTGAGGAGTAATATGCACGCCGTGCGCCAGAATTGTTTTTTCGCCCAGTATGCCACTGTCTGCGAAACGCTCGACCACCCGCTTGCCATACTTGGTCAGAGAGTCTTCCTGGTCTACGATTCCTTCAGCTGCGTGAGTGTGAAATCCTACCCTTCCACTGTTTTCCGCGATGCACTTTTCAAGCGTCTCATCGCTGACCGTCAGGCTGGCATGTAAGCCAAAATGAGCTTTCAGCATTGGGCTGTAATTCCCGGCCTCCACCCCACTGATAAAACGTCCGTTCTCCCGTATCCCAGCCAGGGCTTTTTCTTCACCATCGCGATCGGTAACCTCGTAGCAAAGCGAGGCTCTTAAGCCAGATTCTGTCACCGCTTCCGCTTCAATGTCAAGAGAGCCATCAATGCAATTTGGCGAAGCGTGGTGATCGAAAAGAGTCGTACAGCCATACCTGGTGGCGTCTGCCAACAGCGCCAGTGCTGAATACTTTACGCCTTCTTCATCAAGCCCCTTATCGAGCTTCCACCACAAATTTGCCAGTATTTCCTGGAAGTTGCGTGATGGGTTTCCCGGCACCGCCATGCCTCGCGAGAATGCACCGTAAAAATGCGTATGGGCACAGATCAAGCCAGGCATCACGATCTGTCCGTGCGCGTCCAGGATTTCTTCCTCTGGATAAGAATTTTTCAGTTCAGCTTCGTTTCCAATTTCCTGAATTAAACCATCCTGGAGTAGAAGAGCTTGGTCCTCCAAAATCTCATTTTGGTCGCCCCAGGTAACAATCTTTCCGTTCGTGATGATCATTGACTCTCCTTTTTCCTATTGAGATTGAAACCGCCTCGATCAGCAGAAATTATTCCTCAGCAGTGATCTCATAAAGTTCCACCAGAACCCCGCTGGCAGATTTCGGATGGATAAAAGCCATTTTCCGTCCGGGAAGCACTTGCGCTGTGTCATTGATCAATCGCACGCCCGCATCCTTGAGTTCCTTGATTTTTGCTTCGATATCATCCACTTCGATACACAAATGGTGCATGCCTTCCCCCCTCTTTTCCAGGTAGACAGCTATGCCAGAATCCTCCGTAGTGGGCTGCACCAGCTCAATTTCACTCTCGCCAATCGGAATGAAGGCTACTTTTGAAGCCTGTGAAGGTACGTCCTCCACGTGGTGCAGCTCAAGCCCCAGGGCAAATTCCCAGAACTTGAGCGACTCTTCAATGTCACGTACAACAATCGCTACATGGTTGATTTTCTTGATTTGGCTCATCAATTCTCCTTAAATGAAGGTTGGCGCACGATATTCACCCCAGACTTTTCGCAATCTGCCGCAAATCTCGCCTAATGTCATTTTGTTCTCCACACATTCGATGATGATGGGCATCAGGTTCTCATCACCCTGAGCTGCATTCTCCAGCCTTTCCAGCAGCGCGCCCACTAAAACCTGATCCCTGTCTGCCCGTAAGGCAGCCAGGCGTTCACGCTGTTCGGACTCGATTTTTGGATCAATCTTCAGGGATTCGAGCTCGATCTTTTCATCCACGGTGAATTTATTGACACCAACCACAATATCCTCGCGGTTCTCAAGTCGCCGCTGGGCTGCAAACGCAGCGTTCTGGATTTCACCCTGGATGTAGCCGTTTTCAATCGCCTTCAAGGCACCACCCATCTCGTCAATTTTTTGCAGGTACTCGAGTGCCTTTTTCTCAATCTCATCGGTCAGGTACTCAACCATGTAGGACCCTGCCAGAGGGTCAATCACATCTGCGACGCCCGATTCGTAACCGATGATCTGCTGGGTACGTAAAGCCACCTGTACAGATTTTTCCGTAGGCAGCCAGAGGGCTTCATCCATGCTATTGGTGTGCAGTGACTGCGTGCCACCCAAAACTGCTGCCAGTGCCTGCAAAGTAACACGCACAACATTGTTTTCCGGCTGTTTTGCTGTTAGAGTAGACCCGGCAGTCTGCGTGTGAAAACGCAGTTTCTGCGAATTAGCAAGTTTGGCGCCAAAGCGCTCCTTCATGATCTTTGCGTAAAGCCTTCGGGCGGCACGGAATTTTGCGATTTCTTCCAGGAAATTGTTGTGGGAATTGAAGAAGAATGAAAGTTGGGAGGCAAATTTATCCACGTCCATGCCGGTTTTGATGGCTGCTTCGATATAGGCAATGGCATTTGCCAGCGTGAAAGCCACTTCCTGAACTGCAGTGGAGCCGGCTTCTCGGATGTGATACCCGGAAATGCTGATCGTATTCCAATTAGGCACTTCTTTCTGACAGTATTGGAAAATGTCCGTGATCAAGCGCATGCTTGGGGTGGGGGGAAAAATGTAAGTGCCGCGAGCGATGTATTCCTTGAGGATGTCATTCTGAATGGTTCCACGCAATGCTGCCGGAGACACCCCTTGTTTCCTCGCCACCGCTATATACATGGCCAGCAGCACCGCCGCAGGAGCGTTGATGGTCATGCTCGTGGATACCTTATCCAGCGGGATCTCCGTGAACAAAGTCTCCATATCTTCAATCGAAGAAATCGAAACCCCAACCTTACCCACCTCGCCCAACGCGATCGGATCATCCGCGTCATAACCAATCTGAGTAGGCAGATCAAACGCTACTGAGAGCCCGGTTTGACCCTGTTCAAGCAAAAAGCGATAACGCCTGTTTGATTCTTCCGCACTGGAATAACCGGCGTACTGTCGCATGGTCCAAAACCGCCCACGATACATCGAGGGCTGAACGCCTCGGGTGAAGGGATACTCACCTGGATAACCCAGGCTGGCTTCCCGATCAGCAGGGATTTCTGATGGTGGAATAACAGGGCTGAGGTGAATTCCTGAATCAGTAAAAAATTCTGCTTTCCTTTCAGGGAATTTCTTGATGGCAGGTTTATAAACCTTTTCCTGCCAGTTCTCATAATTAGTTTGTTCCGTCATGTCTCTCCTCATTGTTTAGGAATGTGACTAACAGGCTAAGTATAATCTATTGGCATACAAAATTGGCGAATGCGTACTCAGAATGCGTACTCTGCAAAGCAGAAAAAAACAAGAACCGGAGTTTCTCATTTTAGTGCCCTGAAAACAGCTTCCCAACGAGAGAATATTCAAAAAATATCGGAAAATGAGAAACTCAGGTGAGCGGGCTGGTCTCCAGACCGAGCACGGTATCTAAATGCAGTCTGTAGGGTGGGTCATCGTGCTTGAAGAGGTTGGCGTCATAGATCCTTGAGCTTTGCTAACCTCGCGATAGCCAACCCACCAAAAATAGTAGTTGTCATTCTGAGCCTCTTTTGCGAAAAATCTGATTATTAATGATCAGAATATTCACCGCATTCAGGATAACAAGACTCACCCCCTTTATCCTCCTTCCTCGACGAAGTGCCCGTCAGGGTGGAGGATCAGGAAAAGCCCTGCCTTG
>DDWY01000042.1:46491-58387 GCA_002347705.1 Anaerolineaceae bacterium UBA2274
ACGAAGCAATCTAAACTGTTTGCGCATCAACAGCGTGAGGGGTTAACATGTATCTTTTTTATCTGTCATAGCGAGGTACGAAGCAATCTAAACTGTTTGCACACCGAGGTTTCTCATTTTAGTACCCTGAAAACAGCTCCCCAACGAGAGAATATTCAAAAAATATCGAAAAATGAGAAACTCAGGGGTACAATTACTAAAAATCAGGATGAATAGAGAACTCTCCTTGACTGAACTTTTCTAACCGATGCAAATATGAAACAGTAACTACTCTGCAAAGCAGAAATTAAATAGAAGAAAAAGATAAATCAGCTCTTCACAAAACGAAAAAACGTGGTAATATTCTTCGGCTCGGATGTTGTACCCTTCATCCGGAATTTACTATACTAAGTCAGAAAGGGCTTGAATATGAAAGTTTTACTTCTCAAAGACGTCTACAAATTAGGTCGTGCCGGCGATGTTAAAAAGGTCGCCGATGGTTACGGACGCAACTACCTGATCCCTCAGGGTTTTGCGATCCCTGCCACCCCCAGCTCTATCAAGATGGCTGAAACTATCGGAAAAAAGGCGTCCGAACGCCGCGCTGTGCTCAACAACGAGCTCAAGGGTGTTGCGGATATCCTTCAGGGTTTGGAGGTTCGCTTTCCTGTCAAAGCAGGTGAAACGGGCAAACTCTACGGTTCTGTCTCTGCCCAAATGATCATCGAAAAACTTCAGGAGATGAAAGATATCGAGGTTCTCCGTCACCAATTGGTAATGGAACCCATCCGCAAACTCGGCGAGTATGATATCCCGGTCAACCTTACGCTTGATCTTGTTCCTGAGATCAAAGTGATCGTCCACCGTGAAGGTGAAGTGCGCAAAGTGGTTGTGGCTGAGCCTTTACTCGAAACAGTTCAAACAGTCGCTGAGGATATTCCAGCAGTAGAGGAATTCCCAGTAGAAGAAGCAACTGAAGAAATTGAAGAAGTTGCAGAAGCTTAGGCAGAACAATTGATAAACAAGGGTACCGACCTGCTTCTTCGGGCAGGTCGGTTTTTTGTTACAATCACCACATGCAAGATTACAAAGGTTCAGAGCTAAAAAAGATACGGGAGGAGCGCATGATCCCGCTGGAACAAGTCGCCAGCGATACGCGCATCCGACTTTCTATCCTGCAAGACCTTGAAGACGACGCCTATTCCGAATTGAGTTCTTCAACCCAAACCAAAGGCTTCCTGCGGCTTTATGCCCAATACCTGGGGTTTGAAAAGGAAAAACCTGAGCAAGCAATCGCTGCAGTACCTGCGATTGTGCCAGAGCCTGCTCCAGAGCCGCCAGCCATCCAGGCGAAGCCAGAAGAAATCAGTCCTTCCCTGCCTGAACCAAAGCCCGAAACGAGAAAAGAGTCCGAAGTCCGCTCTGAGCCCAAAGAGGAACCTGCTGAAACCGCCTCAACGGCAGTGGAATCTACCAAAATCCTTGAGAAAATCGGTCGTGAGCTCTCCGCCAGACGTCGCTATCTGAACATTGGCTGGGATGTGATCCAGGAGCAGATCCACATCCCCAAAGCCCAAATTCAGACGCTTGAACGCGGCGATCTGAACGCCATGACCAGTCCGATGCAATACAAAGGTCTGCTCCAGACCTATGCCAGGTTCCTGAACCTGGATGTTGAGTCGATCATGATCCGTTATGCTGACGCGCTTCAGAAGCGTCGGATTGAAATCAACACCACCAAACGCCATCGGCGAAAACCTGGCAAAGTCCTGCACCCATTTCTTGTAACTTTGAAACGTTTCTTCACCCTGGATCTCTTCTTCGGCACATTGTTAATTCTTGGGATCCTCGGATTCCTGATTTGGGGCATCGCGCGCATGTCAGTTGCCACACAAGTCCCACAAGCAACCGGAACGCTTCCGGCAGTTGCAGATATTCTTCTGTCTGACCCAAGCGAAGCCACCCCAACCGCCTTGGAACCGACATCTGAGCAAGATTTAATGATTATTCCTACTGTAACACCCTTCTTCACAGGTATCCTTTCAGATGAGCCGATAGAAGTCGTCCTATTAGCGCGGCAGAACGTTTGGCTCAGAATTACCAGTGATGGTCAGGTAAGCTTTGAGGGCAGGTTGGTCGACGGGGAAGTGCGTTCTTTCACCGCAAATGAATCACTGGAACTTGAAACCGGGAATATCATCGCGCTTGAAATTGTGTACAATCAAACCAGGTTGGAACCCCTCAGCGACCGCTTGGGAGTTGCTGCGCGTATCATTTTTACAATCGATGGTGTCCAGGAACTTCCGCTAACTCCTGCAGACCTCCAAACTACCCCAATGCCGTGAACGGAGATTATTCCCTTGACTCCCATCCAGCCTGACAGTGTTTTTATTGTTAATCTTGGTTGTGCCAAAAATCTGGTAGATGCAAGCGTCATCAGCCAGATCCTCACCTCCGCCGGCTACCAACACGCTCCCTCCATGCGCGAGGCAAAATTCGTCATCATCAACACCTGCGGCTTTATTCATGACGCGCGTGTTGAATCACAAGAAGCAATTTCAGACGCGCTGAAAAACCGCAAAAAAGGTCAATTTGTTATCGCCAGTGGCTGCCTGTCCCAGCGCTTGAATGCGAATTTGTACGCACAATTTCCTGGACTGGATGGTCTGGTTGGCACCAGAAATCTGCAAGATGTTTTGACACTGTTGGATAAGCTTTCCGAATCTGACAACCTAAGACATAACACTTTGCCAGCATATCCAAAACTCACCCTTGATGAAAACTTCTCCAACACCATCATCCAGGGCGGCAGCAGCTATCTTAAAATCGCGGATGGCTGCCACCGCACCTGCGCTTTTTGCGCCATCCCTCTGATTAAAGGAACTCTTGTAAGCCGCTCGAGAGAATCGATTATCCGTGATGCCCTCTTTTTACAAAACGCTGGTGTCAAAGAGATCAACCTCATTGCCCAGGATGTGACCGCCTATGGTGCGGACAGAGGGGAAAGCGACGCTCTGACTGATCTTTTGACTGATTTACTACCCTTAATTCCAGACGTCCCATGGGTGCGCCTGCTCTATACCTACCCGGGCATGGTCACTGAGCGACTGATTGATCTGATGGCGGGCAGCAACCAACTCCTGCCCTATCTCGATATGCCCCTCCAGCATGCCGATCCTATAGTCCTCAAAGCCATGTCGCGCCCTTCCAATATTGAGTGGGTTAACGAAACCATCGCAAAAATGCGCCGCCTGATCCCAAACCTGGTTGTCCGCACCACGATGATTGTCGGTTTTCCAAATGAGAGCGACAAAAGTTTTGAGATCTTGCGGGATTTCGTCGGGGATACTGAATTTGATCACCTGGGCGTCTTCACCTACTCGCCCGAAATGGACACACCTTCCTGGCATCTCAATGACCCGATCCCCACTGAGGTCAAAGAAGCACGCATGGCAGAACTGATGCAACTTCAAGCAGATATTTCCCTCGCCAGGCTGAAAAAACTACAAGGAGAAACTCTGGACATGCTTGTGGAAGGCATCAATACTGAAGAGAGTCTGCTGGTCGGGCGCACCTACCGGGACGCCCCAGAAATTGATGGCCTGGCGTTCGCTGTTGGCATCGCCGAAGAAGGCGACCTGGTGCCAGTCCGCATCACAAACACCACGGAATATGACATCATTGGTGAGCTGGTAAAAAAATAAACTCCTTTTCAGGAGTTTGTTTTTTTATGGTGTAGTAGTTGGCTCTTCTGTGGACCCAGGATTTTCCGTAGGCTCAGGAGGTGTGGGTGTAACCTGTTCTTCTGGCGGTCCTGGTGTGGGTGTTGGATTGGCACAAGCTTCAGCATAAGCGCTGGCTGTCACCTGGATATCCAGGTTTACCCCAACTGCCAGCGATTGGTTGTAGTAGGAACTTGCGGTGCAAAAGTCACCCTGTGCGGCAAACATATCGCCCAGTCGGTAGAGTGCCACACGGTAGCGTTCAGCCGTTGTCATTCCGGTTGAGTCCGAAAAATAGGGCATTTGTGCATAGAGCTGCCCGAAGATTTCTACAGCTCCAGGCCAGTTGACATCCCAGTAACTCGCGCCGGTCAAATAGGTTTTTGCCCAGCTTTCCGCTCCGGCTGCCTGGGAGTCCAAGGCGCCAAGCGCCGCGGCGATGGATAGATCATACATACCCTGTTCCAGTTCACCAGCCCAAATCCTCTGGATTCCGCGGTTACGCAGCGCGATAAAATACAACCCATCAACTTCTATGGTCCGATAATCGTAGTTGCTTTCCTTTAACGACTGCACAGTCTGCACTGCCAGATCCCATTCCTGGTTGGCTATGTGCTGCGTTAACTGAGCAAACTTTTCTTCCTCCCCGCGGAAATCCGGTGTTGCAGTGACCCCTGGTTCAATCGTAGCAATCACCACTTGTGTTGCGGTTGGGGTGGGCTCATTTATTTTTCCGATGACCTGCGCCATCAGATCCGCAATTCCGGGAAATTCCGGGTACTTATCAATGATGTAATCCAGGCGGGCTTTTGCGTTTTCATAACGCCCCGCATCCATATCCTTGTAAGTCCATTCCAGCTGCAGCGCGATTTGCTCCATCAGGATCGCTTTCTCATTAGCCATTCGTCGCTGCACGCCATTGCGGTAACCAAAAAAGACTCCAGCTGCAAGCAATAGCACAAAAACGAGGACTCCCAGCCAGACCCACTTGCTCTTCCGCTTTTTGCGCGGCTTGCTCAGGGTAGGTTCTGATTGCTGACTTTCCAAGCCGGATTCCGACCTGGCACTTTCATCCTCTGTCTGTTCGATTATCGGCTGTACTTCAGCCGAATCCTGCTCAGAGAGCATTTCTTCATTAAATTTGTCGTCGTTCATAGACATAGATTATACCTTTTCTTAAAGCTCTGCAATTTGGTAGAGGTCTTTTCGCAGAACCAGGGCTGCCAGAAGGATACCAACCCCAAATGCCGCAACAGCTCCGATCAGGCTGCCCGCCAATCCTGGCACCCAGTTGACCACAGCATACGCCGCCGCCCCTCCAATTGCCGCCGCCAATATGCTCTTGAATATGGAGCTGCCCAGATTGAGCCTGCCAGGCAAAACTTTATTCAACATTACCAGCAGCAGGATCGCCTGGAGTGTGTAAGCAACTGTATTGGCAGAAACGATTCCAACTGCTTCAAGCACAGGCAATAGCACAATTCCAAGCAAGATGAACACAACAAGGCTAAAAGCCGAGCCCATCAGCGGAACCCAGGGTTTCTGAAGCGCGTAGAAGGAGCGCACAAATAACTCCACAAGTGAGTGTCCAACGATCCCCAGCAGGAAAACCTGGCTGACGTTTACCACCCGCATGGTGGCGCTTTCTTCCAGTCCGAGAAACAGCCGGAGCAAAGGCAGCAAGACCATCCCCGCGATGATTGCAATCGGCACGGTCAGCGTCAACATCACTTTCGCAGCCCGTTCAATTTTTTCTTTCAATGCGTCAAACTGCTGGCTGCCAAACATCTCCGAGAGCGTTGGAAGGATCGCTGTCGCAATGGATGTGCCGATCAAAGTTTGCGGAACCTGCATGATCCACCAGCCATAAGTCAACGCTGAAACAGAGCCTTCTGGAAGACGCGATCCAAGATTATCCTGTGCCAGGAAGATCAGTTGAATGAAAAGCATGCTTAGCAGGCGGGGGCCCATCAGGCGCAAAACTTTGCGCGTGTTTGCGTCCTTGAAATCTACCCGCGCATGCCAGCGGAACTGGTACTTGATAAGCCCCGGAACCTGGATCAGCAGGTGAAGCAAAGCTCCAAGGATCACGCCATAAACCAGCCCATCCACCCCAAACCCCATGGCTGGCAGGCTGATGGGTCCGAGTTTCAGAGGTTCTGTCGGAGCCAGCACCAAAGCCCCAAATATCTGACCAAGGTCATACAAAATTGGAGCCAAAGCCGGCAGCAGGAAGTGCTGGTTGGCTTGTAAACCAGCCATTGCCAGACCGCTCAATGAAAAAATCAGGGTTGAAATCAAATTCAAGCGCAAGAGCCGGACAGTGTCTACGGTTTGAGCTTCTGTAAAACCCGGCGCAATCCCGAGCTGACTGGTCACCAGGGGGCGGGCAAAGATCGCGATGACAATTGCGGCGATTGCCGTAAAAAAGAAAGCAATGTTGAGGATGTTCGAGAAAAGATCCCAGGCTTTGCTTCGTCCCTCTCTGGTAAGCACCTCAGTCAAAACCGGAATAAAAGCAATTGCCAATGCTCCGCCAGAGATCAACATGAACAACATGTCAGGCAGGTTGTTCGCAGCATTGAACACATCCAGCTCAGATGAAAGCCCAAACTGCCTTGAAATGATCATTTGGCGTGCTACACCCAGAATTTTATCGATTCCAAACAAGACCGCCAGTAACAAAGATACTTTAGATAGTTTGCTCAATTTTTTCATATCACTCCAGATTAATCCCCCCAATTATGCCACAACTCCTGCCAGGCAATTTCCGTAAACAGGCAATGTCCAACACCAAATTTTGCTAAGGAGAACAAGCAGATCAGAAGCCCTCCAAGAATCGAAAACTATCCGTATTCTATTTTGACTTATCACCGGGTATTTCCTATGCTTTATAATCCTATGAAAGACAAGAGAAGGACTATGACAGATCCAAAACAATTTGGCAAATTATTTATTGTGGCAACTCCAATCGGCAACCCACAGGATATTACATTAAGGGCGATTGAAACCCTGAGGACTGTGGATGCCGTTATTTGCGAGGAACGCAAAGATGGTTCCAGGTTATTGAAGCAGTTGGAAATCACCGCCAAACCATTAATCGAACTCAACGAACACAACGAGAGCGATATGATCCAACAAGTCCTGATCGATCTGATGAACGGCAAGAACATGGCGCTGATCTCAGATTGCGGTACGCCTGTTTTTTCTGATCCAGGCAGGCAGCTCCTGAAGCTGACGGCTGAAATACGCATCAAGGTGGTGCCTGTTCCTGGTGCGTCATCTTTGATGGCTGCGCTTTCCCTCTGCCCCTTCGATATGGAAAATTTCACCTTCCTGGGATTCCTGCCCCCAAAGACGGAACAGCGTTCAACCGTCTTGCAAAAACACACAACTTCAAACTTTCCAATTATCCTGATGGACACACCCTATCGATTGGCGAAGCTGCTGGATGAAGTCATTAAAACTTTTGGCCGGCAGCAGCAGATTTTTCTTGCTCTCGACCTGACCCTGCCCTCCGAAACCGTCTATCTGGGGAGCGCGCAGGACATTGCAGCCCAAGTTCAAGGTCGGAAAGCAGAGTTTATCCTGATTTTAGATCGACCCCAACGGAGGAGGTTTTGAGCTCCACAGGATCACTCCTGGTGCGGGGGCAATCCCTGGCGCTGCCGGTTTTCATGCCGGATGCAACCTATGGCTACGTTCGCAGCCTGACAGCTGATGATCTGCGCGAAGTCGGTTTACCAATCCTGATGATGAATGCCTTTCATCTCATGCAAAAACCCGGCTCCTCGCTCATCTCCACCCTCGGCGGTTTGCACAAAATGGCAGCCTGGAATGGGCTCATCATGACCGATTCAGGTGGCTTTCAGGCTTATTCTCTCATCCGTCAAAACGCAAAATTTGGCAGCCTGACCGAAAAAGGGATCGTCTTTTACCCGGAAGGCTCCTCCAGGAAACTGCTTCTGACCCCCGAAAAGAGCATTCAACTTCAGATGAGCTACGGCTCGGACATTCTCGTCTGCCTTGACGATTGCACCCATGTGACTGCCAGCAGGGCAGAACAGGAGGCTTCCGTTAGCCGCACCCTCGCCTGGGCTGCCAGGGCCAAAACAAGCTACCTGGCGCAGCTCAGATCGCGAAAGTGGTCCGATGAAGAACGCCCTTTGCTCTTCGCTGTCATTCAAGGTGGCGCTGAGTTGGACTTGCGCCGCCGTTGTGCGCAAGGGCTGCTTGAAATCGGGTTCGATGGCTTCGGTTTCGGCGGCTGGCCGCTGGATGAAGACTCCAACCTGATCACCGACATTCTCGAATATACACGCTCGCTCATTCCGCGAGAGTTTCCTATCCACGCTCTTGGTATCGGTCATCCTGTTGGGATCGTCACCAGTTTCAGGCTGGGTTACGAAATGTTCGACTGCGCCCTGCCCACCCGGGATGCACGCCATGGGCGGCTCTACACCTGGTCTGAAGACAATCCTCCTCTCACACCAGACGGTAAATGGCTCAAATTCCGCTACATCAATACCGAAGAGAATTTCCGCGACTCAGGTCCGATCTCACCAGATTGCGACTGTGAATGCTGCCGGAATTACTCAATGGGCTACCTGTTCCACCTCTACCGCATGCGCGACCCGTCTTACATGCGTCTTGCCACCAAGCACAACCTGCGTTTCATGACGCGCCTGATCGAAAGGTTGAAGCAAGCAAATGCCTGAAAAAGAAGAAGATCAAACTCTGATCGATCAGGTGACTCGTTCAGCGAAATATGCGCAACTACCTGGCACGCTCGTTTCTCGCATTACCCATGAAGAAGCAAAAAAGCATAAGCGCAAGCAGGATGTCATTCAGTCCACTCGCACACGATTACACCAATTGACAGGCGCGTACCTCGCTCCTAAGATAGACTATACGCAGTGGCTTCATAATTTCAAATCCTTGAGCCTAAATGATGAATTGGGGATAAAAGCCACCAGTCTCAGCATGATGCGTCTGCATGCTTCCACCTATGAGCGCGTCGAGGTTTTGCCAACTTTTTTCCAGACCTCGCTTGCGCCCATCAGTCCGGTTAAATCCGTTTTGGATCTCGCTTGTGGCTTGAATCCCCTTTCCATTCCCTGGATGCCGCTCGCGGATGACTTCACCTACCTTGCCAGTGACGTGGTTGCTCCGCTGGTCAATTTTCTGGCACATTACTTTGAATTGTTTGCTAACAACGCCAAAGCCTCAATCCTGGATCTTTCTTATTCCATCCCCAGTCAACCTGTACAGCTCGCTCTCCTGATGAAGACACTCCCTTTGATGGAACAAATTGAACACGGGCTGTCACAAAAGATCATCGAGAATCTCAATGCTGATCACATTCTTGTCACTTACCCCCTTCGCAGCCTGGGTGGAAGGAAAAAAGGGATGGAGGAAACCTACCGTTCTCAATTCGATCAGCTTGTAGCTGGTCGAGCCTGGGAAATCCAGGAATTTCGTTTTCCCAACGAAGTCGCCTACCTGGTAACAAAATGATTTTCGAACAGGCTTTTCTCGATTCGCTCATTCAGGCAGTGGAAACCTCCCGTAAGTACCGCGACCTTCACATCCCACATGCCACCTTAAAGGATTTGCTTGCCTACGAAAGTCACCATAGCAATTCCCGCAAAGAGCTTGAAGCAAACTTCCGCAAATCTCTGCACAACGTCATGGCGCCTTATCTTGAAGATGTCAATTATCCGGTAGAAACTGCCAATCTGGCAGAGTTCCATGCCCAGGATCCCTCATCCGCGGAGGTGAAATCCTGGTGCCAGAAAATAATGAGTCATCACGCCTCCAGTCGGGAACGCCTGCCCTACCTCGATGCCTTTTACCAGAAAATATTTGCCAAAATCGGCACTCCAGAGTCAATCCTCGACCTCGCCTGCGCTCTCGATCCACTCGGACTGCCCTGGATGAACCTGCCCCTATCGACCAATTTTGTAGCTTATGACATCCACCAACCCCGGCTCGAATTCCTGCAGGCATTCTTTGAGTATTTCTATCCGGGTGCCCAGGCAATCCACCAGGACATTCTGACTCATATTCCTGACCAAAAAGCAGACTGTGCCTTCTTCTTCAAAGAAGCCCACCGCCTCGAAAAGCGCCGTCCTGGCAGCAATCGCGAGCTGTTTGCGGGTCTCAACGCCAAATGGCTGGTGGTCAGCCTGCCAAGCCGAGACCTGGCAGGGCACCATTCCCTTGAAACCTATCACACAAGCCTGATCCAAAAGGCAATTGAAGGTCAGCCTTGGCAACTCACCACCGACACGGCAGGCGATGAGCTAATATTCTTCATCCAGAAACATGACTGAATCCAACGCGCTTCTCCCAATCGAAATCCAGGAAGCCATCGCACGCTACCGCCCTTATCTCTTGCCTGCGGACTATGAAGAGCTGCTCGCTGCTGCTAACCGGGCTGCGCCGTCAGCGGTACGCGTCAACTTGCTAAAATCAACAAATCCCAGGCAAGACCTCGAGGCCTGGTCTGAGCGTTATGGCTGGCAAACAGCTCCTGTCGCCTTTTCCAGTTCCTCCTGGCAGGTGCTCTCCAGCCAAACCGCTCCCGGTCAAACGCTCGAACACCGCCTCGGATACTATTACGTCCAGGATGCAGCCTCCATTCTGCCAGGCTCACTTTTCTCCGCATCGTCAACTCCCAGGCTCGTACTGGACATGGCTGCCTCACCAGGCGGTAAAACTACACAGCTTGTGGATCACAACCTCGACCAGGATTTTGTCATCGCCAACGATTCCTCCGCCTCACGGCTTTCTGCCTTGCGCACCATCCTGCAGGTTTGGGGTTCTGCCAATCAAATGATCTCCAACTTCGCTGGAGAACGCCTTGGGGACTGGTTTCCCCAAACTTTTGATCGTATTTTGCTTGATGCCCCGTGCAGCATGGAGAGCCTGCGCGTTTCCGCCTCTCATCCACCCAGACCGATCACTCCCGACGAGCTGAGCCGCCTTGCTACGAGGCAACTCGCTCTGCTGACATCCGCTGCCAAAGCCCTGAAACCCGGCGGGGAATTGGTGTACTCCACCTGCACGCTTGCGCCTGAGGAAGATGAAGCCGTGGTAAACGCCCTGCTAAATCTTGCCCCGAATGCCTTCCAAATTAACAAGATTCCTCTCGGTATTTCAGAAGCTTCAGGGTTGAAGTCCTTTGAGGATCAGACTTTCCACCCAACTCTGGAAAATAGCTGGCGGGTTTGGCCCCACATTTTTGAAACAAACGGCTTCTTTGCGGTCCTGCTCACCAAAGTCGCTGATTTTTCCTCTGATCCCCTGCAACCGCCTGCCCGTCCATTTTCCGCGACGGGTTTTGTTCCGGTCCCAGCCAGTCAATTAGCTGTTTTTGATGCACAGCTTATGGATCTTTACGGTCTCAGCTTGATCCCGCACTTGTCCCAAAGCGGATTAATGCTCCACCAAAGGGGCAACAACCTGCATCTGCTCCCCAAATCCTATCTCGACCACTTCCCCTCGCTGCCATACCACAGCCTCGGAATGCCTTTTGGCAAAATTTATCACGGAGAGCTTGCCTTATCTGTTGAGTTGATCAACCGATTTGGAAACCTTTTTAACGCCAATATCTGGACCATTCCTGCGGATAAAGTAGCGCAATGGCTCTCAGGGCAGGATTTGCGAAATCTAAACTTTCAGGGACTGAGAATGGGATCGGTTGTCATCATTCGAGATGAACTAGGACGAAACCTGGGCGCGGGAAAACTCTCAGCTAACAGATTGAGAAATCTTCTACCAAACCGTAATTTACTTGGATAATTATGGTTTATTGGCAGAGATGCCGGATGATGGCGCAGCCAGCTATGCAAGCCGTTTCCATGCGCAGGATATTCGTGCCCAAAGAGATCTGCTGAAAACCGTGTTTTTCCGCTAAAGCAACTTCATCAGAACTAAAGCCGCCTTCAGGTCCAATCAGCAGGGCGATTTCCGCGTTTTCGCTGTCCCCGACGCCCAGCATGTTTGCACAGATCTGACTCACAATCGCCGTGCTTTCCCAGGCGATCAGTTTTACCGCGCAGTCCTCAGCGTCTGCCAGCATTTCTTCATATGTCAGCACGGGTTTCAAGATGGGCAGCCTGGACCGCATGGATTGCTCGGCGGCTTCCCGCATTATCGCGTCCAGGCGTTCCTGGCGCGCGCTGTTTTGC